>JBCCEO010000494.1:0-6476 GCA_039030255.1 Planctomycetota bacterium
CGAAAAGTACGCATCTGACCTGAACTCTCTATCGAATGTGAAAATCAGCGGATTGTGGAATCAACCGTTCAACCAGCAGCAATTCTGAGGCGAACTGCTGGCTGAAGTCGGTTGAAAAAGGAACCATTTCGGTATCTAGTTGGTCGAAGCTACAGACGAGAATTCACATCGACTCGAAAACTTTTTTCCAAATTGATTTACGAGAATGAATACACCAGAGCAGAAACCTGGTGCTCTCCCCCGCAAAGAGCGAGTGGAGAATAGAGAAAGGCAAGCGGACTCTGACCCCGCTACGTGGATTGATCAATTCGGCGATGCAATGTTTCGCTATGTGATGAAGAAAACTGGCGATGCCAACGTCGCGGAAGAGTTAGTCCAAGAAACGATGCTAGCAGGCTTGCGTTCGCGAAAGGATTTTCGCGGGGAATCAACCGTTTCCACTTGGTTGTTTGGAATCTTACGCCGGAAGGTAGTCGACTATTTCAGACGAAAGAAGACAGAATCCTTGGATTACCCAAAAGAGGATTCTCAGCCCGCGGAACCAACGAGTTCCTGGATGGATAATCCAGCAGAGATTTTTGAAGACCGGGAATTTTGGAGAGTTTTTGAGGGCTGCGTGGAAAAGCTGCCCAATAAATTTGCCGAAGTCTACATGCTGCGAGAAATAAATCGGAATTCTCCCCAGGAAATCTGTAAAATCTTGGGCATCTCTGCGACTAACCTTTCAATGCGGCTCCACCGTTGCCGTCTCGCCCTGAAAGATTGCCTCCAACAGAACTGGTTCCGCGACAAGGATTATTGTTGACGAAGCTCTGGTCCAAAATTGTTCTTATCCTCACCCTGAAGTGTGACCAAGCTTCCTTGCTGGAGTCGGAGTCATTGGATCGTGAGCTCAAGCTCTACGAAAGGCTAGCGCTCAAAGGACACTTATTGGTCTGCACCGTTTGCCGCAAACTGCATCGTCAACTTCGCTTCTTGGACGGCGCTCATCAGCATCTTGACAAAGAAACGCCCGAAGTACACGTTTGCAAGCTTTCCAACGACGCCTCGCAGCGTATTCGCCAAGCCATGCAAGAAGAAACGGGGGAAGCTTCAGCGTCAGAGTAGCGGCTGGCTAACACGCCACCCTCCCACTCGTGGAGGGTCGAGCGACAGCTCGGGGAGGTTCGTCCTTCTTCGGACCAACACTGCGATGCATCCATACGCTTCGTGCTTCCACAGCAAAGCACCTCCCCGGCCCAGATAGGCCGCCCCCCGCAAAGCAGAGGTTGACTAGCCGACACCCAGCAATCTTCTCTTACTTCTCCAGTCGACTTCGAATCGCCTGGAAAATGAGCTCCAGTTTGCTGAGCCGGAGTGACGTTCCGAAAGTGAGTTGGTCATTGTGCAGAATACGACCATCGGGGCCAAGCAGAATATAGCTGGGGAATCCACTCACACCGAGTTTCTTGTAGGCGTTTAGAATCGCTTCATCGGCACCATCGACGACAATCGGATAATTCATCCCATGGTCGCGAGCAAAGGTGCGAACGTCATCTACGTTTTGCCCCGTCACGTTGACACTGACGACTGCGAATCCAAGACGCGAGAATTCTTGGTGTGCAATTTTGACACTCGGCATATCCCGCAGGCAGGGACCGCAGCCAATAAACCAGAAATCCAACAACACGTATTTGCCTCGAAAATCCAGCAAGCTTTTCGCGTCTGTATTGAGCCAAGTTCCTTCGTGCATCGCGGGCGGGATTTTTCCTGCTGTTCCCAGCGAAAACTTCTCGCGAAGCTGTTCCGCTCGGCCACTGAAAGAGTCTCTCATTTCCTGAAGAGCCTTCGGTGCTGGGCCAAGCGCTTTCAGTGGCCACTCTGCGGACTTGTCCGTGATTTCGACTTGTATGCCAGCCGTGGCGGAGCTATCGGTGACATCGATCTTCGTCACCCCGGCTCGCCCTGTCGCAGGATGCATCGCAAGCACATAAACCTCCGTTTCCAGACCGGATGCTGTCGTCGAATACGGAATGCGGCTCATACTGAGCGAGAAGGAGCCATCGGCCGACGTCGTTCCGACGGGATCGGCGTCGCCGCGTCCATGGTGACGCATGATCACGATACTGCCGATCACAGGCTTTCCGTCCGCGTCAACGACCTTGCCCTTCAGCTCGGGGATCGGCAGCATGACCTTGTCGGGCAATCGGTCTTCAATGTTGCCAGACCATTCGTATTCGCTGACGACTGGCGAGCTGAAAACGCCCGAATGGATCACTTCGAACTGCACCACCCCTGGCGTTACTTCAATTTCATAGTAGCCATCTTTGTCCGTCTCCCCTCCGCCGGCCGACATGGAGTTGCGGACAAAATCATCGATTGGATTCTTCGACTTCGATGCATCCGAATTCTCGTCTTCTCCATTTTCGGATTCATTCTTTGCCTCAGCTTTATCCTTGCCGACCAGGACATTTGCGGAAACGTAAGCACCTGAGATACCCTTACCATTTTGGTCGACGATCCGACCACGAGCTTTCTGCTTCCTGAAAATCTTGAGCTCGAACACAGCCTCCTCAGCTCCCGTTAGATCCAACTTTGCATTGGGACTGTAGGGATAATTCATCAACGTTGGGAAGGTGAAATAGTCCTTCAATGTGAATCGAAGTTCTGAATACTCGGTAGCGTACCCCGTCATGCGCACTTCTCCCTTGCGAACAGGAAAGGCATGTCGCACTGTAGTTGGATGATTGCTCCCACCTGGATTTGGAAACATGATCACATCCGCGCGCTTTCCTTCCACGTCCTCGAGAGCAGTGGAATCCTCGGTGACGAGTTTCACGACGACAGGAACACCAGACTGAAGATTCGCATTTCCAAGGCTGCCTGCTTTCGCGATCACATCCGTGAACTTGTGAGATTGCCATTCGGGGTGCGTGATGGTGAAGGATACTTTCGAGCCCAAGGGCAGTTCGGGCAATTCCAATCTTCCGGACTCATCGCTGGCGGACATCTTAAAGCCAACTTGTGGACCAGTCTTGAATGTCAAGTGCGCAGTAATCCCGTTGACATCCACGACTTTGAGCACGGAAATCTCTGCTCCTACGAGCGGCTTTCCTCCAGCGTTGACTAGCACCCAGGATTGGACCGGCCGGCTTAGCTTCAGCTGAAGAGATTCTTCTGCTCCAGAGGCGACTTGAGGAAGGCCACGCACGCTCGCTGCATACCCGGGAGCATGAAATTGCAGGTAGAAGAAATTGTCCGCAAATGGAAACTTCAATTCGGCTTTGCCACTTGTGTCCGTCTTTGCCAAAGCACCGATAGACTCGTATTCCCCTGTCCACTTCATGACTTCCGCGCTCGCTCCTGGAATCGGCTTGCCCTCTTCATCCGTGATGGTCAGATTCAACGTTACTTCCGAATCAGCCTCCGAATCAGAAACTTCCTGCCCTTGCAGGTTGATGAGTGGACAAAGCGTCGTTGAAACCGAGAGAACAAACGCGGACACCGCGATTAGGAAATATCGCTCATTTTGAAACATGACTGCTCTTTGACTTAAACTTCCGGCCCTAGTGTTTTTAGAAGATGATTCCCATCTAGGGATTTGCCGACAATTCTAGAGTTTTTTCTCAACAGCATGGCATCGTATCCTAACCCGACGCGTCAGACTTGAAGTTGCTTGCTTGGCTTGTGTGAACGTACCTTTGGTGAACGTGAACATACTCTCCGCCGGTAGTCAACGAAATACAACCCCGGCGACGGCTCTAACTCATCAGAGGGGACGATCTTCATTCGCACACAGCCAAAAAAGATTGACGATGGGAGACTTACCTCTGCTGCAGTCTTCTATTCTCATAGCTATCGTGCTGCGGAGAACAATCTCGTCAGCAATCCAAGCAATCGACATGGTTCACATCACTGCACTTAGTGAACAAAGTGCACTCGAGACCATATTCCTTGTTGCATATTCTTCCACCATTATTTTTGGCTTACTTGTAACATTGCAGTTTCTTCTACTAAGACCAAGCCACTTTATCTCCCAGATACTTACTCTTGGAGACGGCGACAACGGACACCAACCAACACCACCCCTGAGCAGCTCGCGCACCCTCCATTTGTGCTAAGATATGCTTAGCAAATCCAGAGTTAGCACCTTGAAGTAGGAGAACGAAAATGCGTAACGATCCTAAGCATCTAAATCGGCTCCGCGCAATGCTGGAGCAAGTCGGTGCTTCAACGAACGACAAAGGACTTGAAAAACACGTACAAGCCCCCGAGCAGAAATCGCAGCTGGAAGGCATTTCAACCACCTCCAACGTGCAAACAGAGCACGTGCTAGAGTCGCTTGACATCCTCCAGAAGCGCCGTGACAAGAAAATCGACCAAGACCGGCGTTTTGAACTCGAAGCAATCGTGATGCCCTACCACCGGCCAGTGGTGGATATCGTCAAGGATCGCATGCGAGCCGATCAACTTACGAAAACTTGGCAAAGCCTAGCGAAGAATAACTTGCGAAAAAAGCTGGAGAGTACTTTTCTATCAGTAGGGCGAATCAACGTTCCGAACATTCTCTACGCCGGAACGGGATTCATCGTTGGTGATGACCTGCTGATGACCAATCGTCACGTCGCAAATCTTTTTGCGATGGGAGTTGGGACAAAAACAATCGATTTTCAACCTGGTCTCTCCGCGGAACTCGACTTCTATCACGAGAATGGAGAGCCGACGAGCGAAACTCTGAACGTACTCGAAATCGCGATGATCCATCCCTTCTGGGATCTCGCCTTGCTAAGAGTGAGCGGAATACCTTCGGATCGTTCGCCGCTCGTGCTCTGTCCTGAAGATCCAGCGTCCCTGCTAGATCGTGACGTCATTGTGGTCGGTTACCCTGGCTACGATCCCAAGGGAGACGCCGAATTCCAAAGAGTTCAACGGCGCGTGTTTCGCGACACCTATTACGTCAAACGCATGCAACCTGGCAAGTTGAAGAAACACAGCCAAGTATCAAGCTTTGCAAACGCGGTCGATGCCGTCACTCATGATTGCTCTACATTGGGCGGCAATTCGGGCTCGGCGGTTATTCTGGTACCGAATACAAAAGACGAACCCGCTCAAGTCGTAGGCTTGCATTTTGCAGGTAGCTACTTGAAGGCAAATTACGCCGTCCCTGCCTATGACATTGCAATGGATCGTCGAGTCGTGGAGGCAGGAGTCAAGATCGGCTCACCCACTCCACAGTTGGATGACGCCCGCTATCAACGAATTTGGGAAGCTGTCGACGAGCCAGAAACTATTCCAGGCGATCCGAGTCCGGACAAAAGTGATTCCGCAGTTTCGAACGCACAACCGTCATCGCAATCGCCGCTGTCCGTCAATCCTGCGGTGAATCAAAGTCCTTCGGCTTCTAGCGATGGTCGCACTATTTCTTGGACAATACCCCTGCAGATCTCGGTGAACCTTGGCGATATTGAAGCCAGCATCCAGGATACTAGATCGGCCGATACAGCCGCCCAAGATAGTTCTGGCAGTCCTGGAACCAGCTCCGAGTTTCTCTTCTCGCGAGCTCCAAAGTTCCCGGCGGTGTCGATTTCCAGCTTCGATTTGAATTCCCTTGGCTCAGATCGATTTGACTGGAAAGCCGCCTTGTCCACCGCCCTCGCCAGCAACTTAGTGTACGAAGATGGAGACACGGTCACTTCAACTTGTGAAACCACTTGGGGATTCTCGAACTGCGAGTTCATTGCGAGGGATGGCACAGAGTGTTTTATCGCGAGTACCAACAAGGTTGTGTTGCTCGCTTTTCGAGGCACCAAGGAAACAACCGACTGGATAACGAACCTGAATCTGGTTGGAACGACCAAGGACTATGGTCGGGTCCACCGAGGTTTTCTGGGTGCCTTTGAAGTCGTTCGCCCAATGTTACAGGAAGCGATTTCGGAAACTCCAGGCCTACCAATTGTGTTGACGGGCCACAGCCTTGGAGGTGCGCTCGCTACAATCGCTGCAGCGGAGTGGAAGAACGAGTTTCCGATTCGCAACGTCTACACCTTTGGCCAGCCAGCCGTCGGTAAAGGAGATTTCCAAGGCTTTATCAAGCGATCCTACGACAACCAATTCTTTCGCTTCGTGAATGACACGGATATCGTAACGATGGTCCCACCAACCTACCAGCACGTTGGATCCCTGTTCCACTTTGATGGCAAGGGGGCTCTCAAGCCGCAAAACGAAAACCTGATGGAGAGCTTAAAACCGGAAGTTTCAGGATTGGAAACAATGGACGTGAATGACTTCAAACGATTAAAGGCCCAAATGCTGCTTGCATCCACTAGCAATGCTCCGCAAACTGAGAGCCTCGACTCCGCAGTTCAGCTAGAAGGCTTTTTCCCTAGCGTCAGCGACCACGCCATGGATCGTTATATTGAACGCATCGCTGCACAGATTTAGCGAGATGAATTTCAATAAAAAATCGCGATTGATTGCCCCATGAGCTCAAATCTGGA
>JBCCEO010000495.1:0-6463 GCA_039030255.1 Planctomycetota bacterium
ATGGATTTCGAATGGAATTGCGTGTTTCCTCGAATCGTTCAATCGCTAGCCATTGGCGTTGCGGTTGCGAGTCATAGGCGTTGCAAACTTTCGTAACTTTCGTTTGTTTCGTGGTTCCTGCTCTCTTTCTGTTCAGGGAGATTCTCGGGGGTCTTAATGCCAAATCCTGTACATCGGAGACATACGGCTTAGGCAAGGTGCTTTGTGGCCGAAACTCTTGACAAGTTTCGCGACGGCAATATCACCGTTTGCGGCGGACGCTTTCCAATACATCCGTAGCAAGATGCACAAGGCGGTGCAATTCTTAGCTCGATTGTGGTAAGATTGCAATAAGACTGTGATTCAACAAATTGATCGTGAATTCGTTATTTGTTTTCGCGAACGCGGGAATTTTCAGAGAAGTATTGCGTTATGGCATTGCACCCCCTGCTATCTTTCGGTTTGCACATGCTAGGTTTGCTCTTGGCGACTGCCGTGGTAACTGCGATTTGCAGTTTCATGGGCGCGATCAGTTTGCGTTTCTGCCGTAAGGTGCTTGGATTCAGTGCTATCGATTACTGGGAGAGCCTTCGAATTGCATCCGTATGTAATATGACTTTTGCCTTGATGCAGTATGGTTTCTCGGTGGTCTACATCATGAGCGTATCTGCAAAGACTCGCAGTTGGGACTACATCAACGTTTCGATGTCCTATGCTCTCTACGCAACGGCTTTCAGCGTTTTGATTTTCGCGGCTGTCCTGCGGCGCATGTCTAGGCCTGAAGCAGATGGCAACAGAATAGCTTTTTGGGATGCGCTCGCGTTATCTGGTCTCTATCACGCATTTTCCATCGGCACAGTGACTCTGGTCATTCTGATGGTTAGCTTTACTCTTGGTGGATTCTTGACGATCGTCAATTTGTCCAACTAAGTGAATCTAGCCGATGCGCAGGTTCTGCCGATGCCCGAAATCAGCGTTAGGACTCGGAAGCTGTGGCTCGCTTTTGCGTTGATGATAAAATCGCGTAGCTGGCTAGCCGCTAAGTCCCCATTTGATGATTTCAGAGAGCTTCGGTGTTTTTCCTTGCCACAGGATTCCTACACGAAAGATTCTGCCTGCCAGCACTACGATGCTTAGCGTTGCCAGGCTAGTGAGCAGCGCCCCAAGGATCGGTTGCCAGATTGGAATGGTCTGACCTGTGGCTAAACGCAGCATCATGGTGGTAGGAGTCGCCGGAGGGAATAGTGAAAACCAGGTGGCGACGCTACCGGTTGGGTCTTGCACAATGAAGATCCAAACAAACAGTGGACTCATTAGGAGCATCCAGACCGGCAACAGCAGTGATTGTGCCTCCTTCAATTGTGTCACACTTGCACCAACCGCCAGGAAGATCGAAGCGTAGAAGAGCACCCCAAGGATTTGAAATAGTACAAACCAAGGCAGGATTTCAAAAGGAAAACTCGACAAGTATCCACGTTGGTCGGCGACGAAATAGAGGCCGACGGCATAGATCGCGAAGATTGTGACTGATCCGGCGACGGACCCCAAAAGCTTGCCGCACATAAGTTGAAATGGATTTGCGCTGCCAAGCAGAACTTCTGCGATCCGCTGTGACTTTTCTTCAAGAACGCTTTCTAGCATCGGTTGCGAGGCCATGAAGATGACCATGAACATCAGCATCATGACGCCCATTGGCAAAAAGATGGCGGTAAGTTCGTCTTTCTCTTCGGCTTCGCTAATACTCCCATCGCTCGCGCGTTCAACCAAGCCGACTCCTGTGATTCGAACCGGCTGGCTGGCCTTGGCTACCAATTGAACATCAATCTCAGCTTCTACCAAGCGCTGATTCTTTACGGCTTCAGATATCACACTTTGGAGCCACCCTCGGGCAGGTGATAACCCTGAGTCTTGTGAAAAGAAACGTGCTCTAATATTTGCCGATGCTGCCGATGTACTATCCTGTTCAATCGCTTCACGCGGGATCTCGAGGAATCCGTATAGTTCCTGCGAGCGTATTTTATCGGAGAATTCCAAGCGTTTTTCTTCCGTCATCTCACCACCGAAGGCAGTCAAATAGAACTTTTCGGCTTTATTGAAGGACGGCCCGCCGCCGAAGTCCGATTCGCCATCCCTCGGCTTTCCATCCTCGCCGAATTGCTTGTCGATCATTGCGTTTCTTGCTTCAGCCGCCTGTTCTAAAACAGGATAGATCTGGCCGGTTGCATCGGCGATCAAGATGTCTCTTTCTTTGATTTCGCCGACGTTGTTGAGTAGCTGCAATGCGACAAGCCCGCCGCCCATAAGCACCGGCATCATGATGATGGACAGCAGAAATGTCTTGGTGCCCACCATGGCCTTATATTCGCGAAATGCGATTGTGAGAATCTTTTTCATGCTAATGCCTCCTCTTTGGATGCTGCCAAGACTTCTTCTGGCCTTGCGATGCTCACAAAAATGTCGTGAAGCGAAGGTTTGACGATTTCGAAGTGCTGAATTTCGCGCTGCGACGTAAGCTGGTGCAACACAGATTGAGCTTGTGATGTATCTGCGAGCACCAGATCGTAGTATCGTCCTTTGGGAAGCGTTTCCAGGACACCGTGCAGTTCTGGCAGCGTGTTATCGGCGGATGAGAGTGCGACGCGAATTCGGTTGCTCGCGTAATCGGCCTGAATTTCATCCATGGTGCCATCGAGCACTTTGTTGCCCTGGAAAATCATGAACACGCCATCACACAGTTTTTCAGCCATGTCCATGTCGTGGGTCGAGAAGATGATGGTGGTTCCAAGTTGACGCAAATGCAAAATGGCGTCACGAAGCGATTCCATATTGACCGGATCAAGACCGCTGAAGGGTTCGTCTAGGATCACTAATTCAGGCTTGGCGACGACGGCGGAGATGAATTGAACTTTCTGAGCCATGCCTTTTGAAAGAGCGTCGATCTTTTTGTTGGCCCAGTCGCTGGCCCCGAGTCTTTCGAGCCAAGAATCAATTTCGCCGCGACAATCGTAGAATCCTTTGAGCCGAGCGTAATAGGTTAGCAACTCGAATACTTTCATCCTTTTATAGAGGCCACGTTCTTCGGGCAAGTATCCGAGCCGGTCGTCAGCCGTTTTCCCAGTTGCTTGGCCTAGCACGACGACTTCGCCAGAATCAGGCTGGAAGATCCGCAAAATCATGCGCAGTGTTGTCGTTTTGCCGCTTCCATTGGGGCCAATAAATCCGTAGATCGCACCTTCGGGTACAACTAGATCGACATCGTTCACGGCGACGTTCTTTCCGAAAGTCTTGCGAACTTGCCTTAGTTCAATTGCGTTGGACATGTTAATTACGTGGAGTTAATGATTCGCTTCTGTTGGCATTGAAAAACTGGGGTGCAGTACGCGACGGATTAGAACCAGTATAGTGGCACCATCAGAGCCAAGCTCAGGCGCGGTGCATGCTGAGGAGTTGGAGTTTGCATTTTAGCCTCGCCGTATTATCCGTGTTTTAGGCTTTGCTTGCGGACAAGTTGCCTGACTTAGGAACAGAGAGCGATTTTTGGAATTCATTGGGAGATAGAAAGTGGAAGTGGCAAAAACAGCCGCGTTGGCAAAAACAGCCCTGGTTACGGGTGCAGGCTCAGGAATTGGACGAGGCGTGGTCATTGCACTTGCCAAAGCTGGCTTCAACGTGGTTCTTGCCGGACGTCGAGAAGCGAAACTTCGGGAAACAGTAGAAATAGCGGAACAAACTTTGGAGCCTGCACAAGTCCAAAATGTAAAACTGATCGCGCAACCAACGGATGTTAGTCGAGAGGACCAGGTTACGCAGCTGTTCGCTGTTGCTACCCGAGAATTGGGAAGATTGGACTTACTTTTCAATAATGCTGGAATCAACATTCCGGCCAGCCCTATCGAAGACTTGCAACTCGCTGACTGGCAAAGCGTAGTTGATGTGAATTTGACGGGTATGTTCCTCTGCTTGCGCGAGGCCGTGCGAACGATGAAGACGCAAGATCCGCAAGGCGGTCGCATTATCAACAACGGTTCGATCGCAGCCTATGTTCCCAGGCCGGGCAGCCTAGCATATACGGCAACCAAACACGCGGTGACTGGCCTGACCAAGCAAACTAACTTAGATTGTCGTGAGTACTCGATTTGCTGTGGGCAAATCGATATCGGAAACGCGGATACGCCCTTAGTTGCAAAGATTAAGGAAGGAGTGGTTCAAGCCGATGGCACGACTATCGTGGAGCCAACGATTGATGTTGCGGATGTTGCCGATGCAGTCGCCTACATGGCGCGCCTGCCATTGAGCACCAATGTGCCTTTTGTGACCGTCATGTCGAACCAAATGCGCTATTTTGGCCGCGGATGAAATGACTCGAGGAAACGAAACACGAATTCGATCGTGCTGTGAGTGGCCATAGTAAGGCCAAACCCGCGTGAATCACGTGAGCCCTGTCCTCCTTGCGAGACAGATCCTAACAATGAAAGTCTGAGAGAGTGAATTCAGAAGAGACTGCAGACGAATCAGAACCGGACGTTAGCAGCAACCCAGCACAAGAGCATTTAGAAGCATCGGCCGGGAAGGCTGAGCCCGTGTCAAAACCGGAGCGCGTGGAATCCATCGACGTGCTGCGCGGATTTGCCCTGCTAGGGATTCTGTTACTGAATATCCAAAGTTTTGGTTTAATTTCAGCTCGCTACCTCAATCCGATGGCAGGCGGGGAACTTTCGGGTGGCCCTTACGTGGCTTGGTGGTTTACTCACGTTCTCGGTGATTCAAAGTTTATGACTTTGTTCTCGATGCTCTTTGGAGCTGGCATCGTTCTGATGTGGCAGCGAGCTCGAGATGCGGGACGTAAGTTTACGGGGCTTCACTACCGACGCATGTTTTGGCTCGTTCTCTTTGGTTTGTTGCACGCCCATTTGCTGTGGGCGGGAGATATCTTGTTCGCTTATGGTGTAACGGGCATGCTCGTGTATTGGTTGTGCGGCTTGCGAGCACGCTGGCTGCTTCCAATCGGGATTGTTTGGTTTAGCGTGGGGTCCGCGCTATCCATCTTTTTTGGCCTCACAATGCCCCTTTGGGGCGACGCTGAGCTGGCGGAGTTCTCACATACCTGGAATCCAGACAGTGCGATGATTGCTGCTGAAATTGCCCTCCATCGCGGCGGCTATTTGGACCTGTTGCCATATCGCTCTGCGGAAGCATTCGAAATGGAGACTTTCCTTTATTTGATTTGGGCACTTTGGAGAGCTGGAGGACTGATGCTGATAGGGATGGGGCTCTTCAAACTGGGCGTTTTCTCTGCCCAGCGTAGCCAGCGTTTTTACGCCTTGGGATGCTTGTTCGGATTCGGCATCGGACTCCCAGTTATCGTGATGGGAGTTCAGCAGAATGCAGCCCGCGATTGGGACATGATGTATAGCTTCTTTTTCGGTGGCCAGTTCAATTACTGGGGTAGCGTGTTGGTGAGCTATGGCTATCTGAGCTTGATTATGTTGCTTTGCAAGACGGGGGTTTTTGCTTGGCTGCAATCTAGGTTGGCCGCAGTGGGACAAATGGCTCTGACCAATTACTTAACGCACACGATTGTTTGCACAACATTGTTCAACGGATATGGACTGGGTTGGTACGAGAAGCTGGATCGAGTGCAACTTTTGCTAGTCGTCGTAACGATTTGGATCTTGCAATTGATTATTTCGCCACTTTGGTTAACGCGATTTCGCTTCGGCCCCTTCGAGTGGCTGTGGCGTAGTTTGAGCTATTGGAAATGGCAGCCTATCGTTCGCGGCTAATTTGCAATTCATGAGCTAAGGCAAGCCCAGAACGCGGTAGCGGATTATTCAAATGCCGCGCGAGAATCAGCCCGAGATTTCATCGGCGATGGAGAATGCGATTTCCATGGCTTGGCCATAGTTCAGCCGCGGATCGCAGTTGGTGTTGTAGGCAGTTTCCAAGTCCTGTTCTGTGAGCCCAGCGGACCCACCGATGCACTCCGTCACATCATCGCCAGTCAACTCAAGGTGGACTCCACCCAAACGAGAATTGCATTGCCGGTGCACGGCGAAAGTAGTTTTCAGTTCCCTTAGAACTTGTTCAAAGCGACGTGTCTTCTTACCTGACTCTGCAGTCACAGTATTGCCATGCATTGGGTCGCACACCCACAAAACCTTCAGGTTGGCTGCTTGGACGGGCTCAATCAAATCTGGCAACACATCGCCGGCATTTTCAGCGCCCAAGCGATGAATTAAGGTGATTCTTCCTGGTTCATTCTCAGGATTCAGCCGCTTCACCAAAGCAACGATTTCATCGGGCTCTGCCTTTGGGCCGACCTTGATTCCGATTGGGTTCCGAACAATCGAATCTCGAGCAACGGACAGAATATGAATTGGCTTCCACTTCGGTACCACGTTGTAGTATTGCTGTCACTCTGGTTAGTCGCTGATGCGGCAGTTCCTGCATTGGGGCAGAATCAAGCTTCACCCGATCTCTTTCC
>JBCCEO010000496.1:0-6450 GCA_039030255.1 Planctomycetota bacterium
ATGCTCGAATCCTATCGTAAGCTGATCGAATCGGAGCCCAATGAACTGACTTGGCGTAGCGGACTGACGCAAATCTTGCTGGAAAAAGGCAAGGATCAGGAAGCACGTGACCTCTGGCGAGACTTCGTGCAATCTAGCGAACGAGGCTCGACGCTCCTGCTTTCCGCTCAAGCCCTGGGCGAGTTTGGCTTGGACGATTTGGCGAAGACCACCATCGAACGCATGGTGTCGCTCGAACTACTTCCTGGCCAAGCCTTGTTGTATTGGTCAGACCTCAAGTCGCGACGCGGCGAGGTCGAAGAGGCTGAGGAGACACTGAATCGAATTCAATCCATGGAAAACATGGGGGATGATGTCAAAGCAGAACTCGCTAGCGCCTACGAACGCCTCGGCCGTCAAGACAAGGCCATTGAAGTCAACGAAGCCATTCGTGCTAGCCGTGAGACCGTAGCGGAAGACCTGGAGATGCGTCTAGCTTGGCTTTACAGCGAAGTTGGTGACGAAGAAAAAGCTCTTGAGCAATGGCTGGCCCTCTGGAAGAAAATCACCTCCATTCCAAGACGACGCTACGTCGAAGATCGACTGATGACAGTCGCAAGCCGACTTGGAACGCTGGCGGATATCGCAATTGAACTCGAAGAAAAGCTAGCAGACGGCACGGCAGATGATCGAGAAGCCGGCCTTCTCGTGCGAATTTATAGCCGAGTTAACGACGCTGTTGCCGCAACGGAGATCTCTGAAGATTACATGGCGCGGACTGGCAAGAACGAAGTCGAGCAACTGCAAGAAAAAGGTCGCATCTATCAAATCTGCAATGACTATTGGAACTACGAAAAAGTCGTCGAGCAACTGATTGACGTCGACCCTGAAGGCGAAACGGAGTATCTCAGGCAGCTCGCGCTCAGCATGCTAGAGCGTGGCAAGGCACAGGAAGCTCGCGAGGTCTTGATGACTCTGCGTGACGCGGACGACGGAAAAGATTCGATCGGTGGCGAGTTCGAAGCGGGCGTTTTGTCCTTAGTCGGCATGAACAAGGAAGCTGCCCAAGCCTATCGCAAAGGCATAGCAACGTATCCAGATCGGATCGAATCTTACCTGCTTCTTGCAAATCTGCTGAAGCAAATGGGTCTGACAGATCGCGCTGTTGGAATGTTCCAGTACTTGGCAGAGAACGCTGAGCGCGATGACCTGTTCACAATTGCCATCGACGGCATCCTGAACATGGAAGCCCGCGGACCAGCAATGCAGTGGGCAAGACGTATCACCTTGGAACGCTTGGCGGGACGCGAAGATAAGAACTACCTTTATCAGTTGCTGGCTGACTTATCGGTCGAAGTGAATGACAAAAATGGCCAGATCCGAGCCTTGGAAAACTCATTGGCAGTTTCAGGCACACGACGACTTTCTGTACTGCGTGAGTGCATGGAGCTTTCATCTCGGATTCGCGGAGGTGTTTATTATTCCGGCAGCTCGCGTGGCCCAACGAACAAGGGCAATCAACCGTTTTTCGCCTTTGGTCGCAGACTGATCGGTCTCGGCGAATTGATGCCCCCGCAAGTCTTCTTAGATCTTGGGCAAGCATTTCTGGATGATGGCGACACGCAAAGCGCCATTCGAACATTTAGCATGGCTCGCAACTTGGCCGATCCGCGTGGCTACCAACGCGAAGTTGCATTGATTTTTGAAAAAGCAGGCAAAGCTTCCGAAGCTCTCACGAGAAACGACAAACTGCTGCGCACCAGCCCTTCAGATGTTGCGCTGATAGCGCGTGTTGCCAAACTGAATGAACAAGAAGGCAAGGATGATATCGCGTATCGATTCTATCGACGCGGTCTAGATCTGTTGCTGGCTCAAACACCACTGACCACGCAAGAAGAATCTGGAAACCAGCAAGTGAGCTACTGGAGTAGCAATCGTGACGCCTATCAAACCTATTCGCAGCAGCTGCTTCAAGGCGTCTTGGTATCCTTACCTGACGATCAATCGGAAAAGCTCATCGCCGAGCAATTAGGGCAGATCAAGAAAAGCTTTGACGACTTGAAACGCGTTGCCGAGGCAGGGCGAACAGCGGAAAAACTTGCCGATTCGCCACGCATTCAGAAGCTTGGTGAACTGACCCGCAGCATTTGCTTTGCGCTCAATGACATTGATGCACTGGAGGAGTTGGATTCCATGCTGCTGGAACAATTCCAAACAGACAAAAGGCTTTTGCTACAATTCGCCCGAGAGCGTAAGAGCCGCGGCCGATATGACAGTATCCAGCGACTGCTCGAAACAGGAAATCCCGATGAAGGGCAGAGCTCGCAACTAAAACAAATGCTCGGTAAGTCCTCGAATGAATCGGCGTCTGCAAAACTCAGTCCGCAAGAAATGTGGCAGCGACTCCTTCCGGTTTGGATGAAGGGCGACCGCCAAGCGGCACTCGCCATTTTGCGGCGCGTCAACCAACGAAGTGGCAGAAGCCCTGGTATGGGAGCCTCGTACATCATTGTCAACGGAATGGCTGTCATGCAGTCCTCCAGCGGCGCAAGTGATGTGACTGCCTGGATGCGTCTTGCCATGATGCTCGAGGACGAAGGGCTAGCACTCCAATTCGCGCGTTCGATGATGAAGACAGGTGGGCGCTATAGCGGTCCGCAGTTCCGGCAACAGCTTACGAGTGTTCGCGAAATCCTTCCCGAAAAGGCCTATGGCGATTTCATCCGCTATGCGGCCAACACAATCAAAGAAGATAAGAACCGTGTGGCAGACTATCTGTGGCTGCTGACGAAAGAATCGGAGTACTTGAAAGAACAAGTTCCAGACGATGATGCGCTACTGGAGCTGATAGAAGCTGGCAATCTCGAAATCGGATATTACTTCCCATTCTCCCTCGCCTTAGAAGTTTTCCCTGAAAGCATTCGATCGGAAGCACTCTCAAGCGTGATGAGCTCTATTGTAGACAAATATCGTCCCCGAGAGTTGATTCAAGTTCCTTTTCAGTCAGAGCAGGCAATAGATGCAGAGACTGCTGATGTCGTATTGGAATGGCTTGAAAGTGGCATTGAGCCCGCGATGCAAGACAACTACTTGCGCTATTGCACCTACAATTTGCCACGACAAGGGACTGCAGTTCGCAATCCAGCCAACACGGAGTTTGCCCTTAAAGCGCTGGACCTGCTGCTGACCGATCGTGTGAGAAAACAGGAAAAGGACGTGCCACGCCTCGCGACTTACGTCAAGGCTGTCGTACTGCACCAAGCCGGTAGAACTGAAGAGGCTCTTGAGCAAGTGCTCAAGGACTATGACCCTGAAGAGAACGTTACCGACTATTACACCCGAAACGCTCAAACCTGGGTATATTCTGAACTCGTGCCAGTTGCTACGGAACGATTTCTTGCCAAGCTCAGTGAAGGGCAAGAAGACGGAAAGCCAACCGTTGCGATCACGGATAAGAAGATCTCAATGGTGACTCAAGCCGGCAACGAAGAACTGCTTCGTAAGACTTATCGGCAAGCGATCAAGGACCACCCGGATCAACGCAAATACAATTCGAATTACGAACGTTGGGAGCAGAGGCTAAAACGCAATCTAGTTGTCATCGATATGCTCGAACAACAGATTGCTGATGCGAGTAAAGCGGAAGAACAAGCCAAGACGGACGATGAAAAAGCGAAAGCCAAAACTATAAGCGCACGGATCCCCTCGCTTAAAAAACGGCTGGTCACACTTTGGAAAGGTGTAAACAACTTGCCCAAAGCACTTCCCCATTGGATCGAAGAAGATGATCAAGATATCGCTCGTTTCGAATCCGAAAAGAAGGCTCGTGCTGAAGAGGCAAAGAGACCAAGACCTCCCTCGCCCAATACAACACGCGGTGCAATTCAACCAAAGGCAAATGGCAAGCCGCAATTAGCCAACTCACCCGAACCAGACGCAAATGCCAAGGCAAAAGCTCTCGGTGTAACAATGCGCATCGCAGCAGGGAACTTGCCAGCCAGTTTGCCGCCGCAATTACTTCAAGCTCTGCAGCAACAAGGCACCGCGCTTGCTCAACCGGCAAGCACGACTTCTGCGGACGGGAAAAAGAAAACCTACGCAAAATCTATGGCAGGCGTCAAAGCCGCTCTCGATGACGAGAACGAGAAAGCGGCCAAGGAAACACTTCGCAAGATCTGGCGTACGTTCCCGCCCGTTGTCGCTGGCCCCTACAATTACGGCGTGCAACGACCTCGCGTCAATGGATTGAGCTGGCCAGCTACGGCAAACGCTCGGCCAGACCAGAAGAGCGATTCGAAAAAGCCTGAGGATAAGCCTAAGGAATTGACCGACGACGAAAAAAATGCATTGGCAGCCAAAAAGAAAGCTGAAGCCAGACTGAAAGCCCGCGGCGGAATCGCAAGCTTTACACCGCCAGAGCCAACCAAACGCAAGAAGCCGGACAGCGCTTGGAAGAAACTGGCCGACTACCCCTTCGCCGTTTCCGAAATGGAACGCATCATGCGTTCGCAAGTAACTCCAGTAAAAAACACTGTACAAGACGTCTCGTTCGGGCTTCTACAGGCGGAACGCAATGAAAAAGGCGACGAGGCCGTCTTTGAATCCTTAGTCCAAAAGATTCACGCGGGGCATTTGAGTGATCAAGTCTTAGCATTCTTCTTCGTCATGCTCGAAGAGGATTGGTCTCGCATCAATGATGATAATAAGTCAGTCGTCGACGTCCTTTTGGACCGCTTGGATTTGACAAATGGCCGTCGGGCAAGCCAACTTGCAGAGCTCTGCGGACGAGTCGGGCAAAAAGATCGTTCGAAAGCACTCTACCGACACTGCGCACTGCTGAGCACTACCAACGCGACGAATTACGCGAACCTTATAACACAAGCGAAGAATTGCTTCGAAGGCGATGAACTCCTCGTCCTGGTTGAAGAGATGTACACTTTGACCAAACGAGGCCCAGCCGAAATCATCCAGCTAATCAAAATTCGCCAAGAGTTGATGAAGCCAGAAGAAGCGGCCGAGAAATCTGTCGCCCTGCTGGAAGGACAACTCGAGACCAACGAAGTTCTTCAGATCCAACTCGCTGTGGCGGCCGCACCTGTATATTCCAAAGTCAAACAATATGATGCTGCACAACGGTGTTTAGCTTTCTTGCTCGACAAAACTGGCGAAGCAAAAGCGGTACCAAACGATCCGTATCGTTCGGTAGTCTATACGGGCAACAATCCGCGCAACCAATTGCAGACTTCGCGTCTTGATCTTATCAAGCTGTTTCCCGAGAAACCAGAAGATTATCAGGACTATGCGGAATGGCTGCGGGAAGCAGCCGAGCTGGCGGTCGAGAAAATAGACAGCGCGAAGCCGGTATTTGCTGCCGAAGTGTTGCTGACTATAGGCTTGCGCCAGTGCGAACTCGATTTGATCGATGACGCCAAGCAGACTTTAGGCAATCTTTCTGCGGACCTACTCAAGGATGCGAAAACACTGCATCCGCTCGCCATGGATATCTTCCACCTGGCCAAGATGCCCAAGGCGGCTCTCGAGCTCGAACAGAGTGCGTTTGACAACCTAAGCCTGAACCACCTGCGTTTTGGCGATCTACTTCGTGACAAAGCAAACGTGGATGGACGAGAAGCAGCTACAGCCCTGCTGAAAGAACTGGTCGAATACAGCATGGACGATGACCTACTTGCCGCCGCAGTCGAAGTAGCTGGCGAGAACAAGGACTTGCTCGCTATGGCCGAAACATTCTCTTCTACTGCGAAAGAGGCTCAGGCCGAGTACGACAAACGCACGAAAGCCGCCAATGAAAGGAAAAGCCAAAGAGCGAAATGGAAGCAGGAGGATACCCCTCCCAAACCCAAGAAAGCGGGCAAGAAGCCAGAAAATGCTGCGGCAAGAGGTGCCATCCCTGCTGCCGGACTCATACCAGCCAAAGGCGTTCCCGCCATCCAAATCCGCAAGACACCGTGATCCGGCAACGCCACGCAGCCTAACATGCCTTAGGGCACTTAGCTTCCGCATAGATCGGGCATCAACACTGCGGCGATTTAGATTTCATCTAAGGGCTCAGACGCGTCGCCAAATTCTTTCCGGTCAACGCCCATCTTACGCATCATACTGAGATAAAGTCGACACATCTGTCGATTGGGATTTTCCGAATAATCCAAGTTCAATCCACCTTGGATTTGGCCGCCAGCACCGCCTAACATTACTACCGGCAGTCGCGTTGCGTCATGATGCCCGTTGATCATGCTCGAACACAGCATCAGCATCGAATTGTCCAGTAACGTGTTTTCTCCTTCTTGGATAGCATCCATTTGTTGCGCCAGATAGGCCATTTGCTCAACGAAGAACTGATTGACTTTCAGCCAATCCTCTGAGTCGCTGTGCGAAAGCAAGTGGTGGATCATGTAGTCGACGCCAAGATGCGGGAATCTGAGAGTCCCGTGATCATTATTGAGCTTCAATGTG
>JBCCEO010000497.1:0-6448 GCA_039030255.1 Planctomycetota bacterium
ATTACTGGGTGATTTAATGGATGCCCAGCAATTCAATGCATCCATTGAATCCTTCAATCCAATTACGAAGATTGGGTGGCGTGGGCCTTACCTTTCGCCTGGAACTCCCCTGATCGATGTCGTTGCCATACCTGGAGCTTTGCTGATTGCAGCCGATGCGGCAGCACAGGCGGATGCGGCAGCTGGCATGGAATCCATGGGGCTTTAAGTCATGCGTACAACTAGTAGCAAAAAACATGAGCAAATGCCTGCCAGCAAGCAACGGAAAGCTTTCTTGCTAATCCTGGTGATGGTCGTCTTGGCGATGGCCTCTCTGGCAGCTTTGAACTTTTCACGCAGCATGTTGGTTTCCCATTCAAGCTCGCGTTACTCTAACGCGCGACTTCAGGCCCGAATGTGTGCTGAATCTGGAGCCCAGGCAGTTCGCTTGTTCCTGGCATACCCCCAAGCAGACAGATTGGCCAATGGCGGCACCTGGGACAACCCGCTGTTCTATGCAGTAAACGTAATGCCGGACACCGATCCATCGCGTCGTGGAAACTACTCCATTCGTTCCACAAGCATGGATGACTTTGGGAATTTCGGTATGAGTCGTTCTGGTTTGCAGAATGAATCGGCGAAATTGAACTTAAATGTTTTGGTGCAACTCGACGACCTGGCTTCGTCCGGTGCCCTGGGCGGGGCCGCCGTTGGAGGTTCCGAGGGTGGCGGCGATCCACTGGCCGATATGGCCTCGGGGCTGGTAAGCGAAGCTACTTCCGAGCTCGGCAGCGACATGGCGATGAACGTGTTGTTGGCTTTGCCTGGAATGACTGAGCAGATTGCTATGGATTTGCTGGATTACTTGGACGCTGACGACTTTCCACGCGATGGTGGCAGTTCTGAATTCGAAGATTACTACGCCCAGCTACCTACGCCTTATCGTCCTGCGAATGGGCCGATCAACTCGATTGAAGAGCTTCTGAAAGTGCGTGGTATTACGCCGGTGATGTTGTTTGGGTATGACGAGAATCGCAATGGAGTGCTAGACCCTGCTGAGCAAAACAAAATGAACATGGGACTGCAGCCAGGGGCAGCTCCGGGAGCCATCGGGACCTTGAATTCTGATCCAAATGCGATGCCACCCCCGCCGCTCGGCTGGTCAGCCTATTTGACCATCCACTCGGAAGAAAAGAACGTTTCTCGAGCTGGGTATCCCAGAATTAACATCAATTCAGATGACTTGGTGACGCTTTACGCTGATTTGACGGAAGTGCTAGGCAATGAGACCTGGGCCAGCTTTATCATTGCTTTTCGCATGGGCGGAACCGCAGGTGGCGATGGCCAAAGTCCCTTGGTCAAGCTTGCTTCGATGGCTGCAGCCCAATCGGATCCAGACGGTGTGATGGGTCAACAGATCGATGCAATATCTTCCATGACTGCATCGCCTCAACAGGATTTATCGAATGCCAAGCCATGGTCGAGCGACATGCTAGATCAGTTTGACTTGACGCAGGGTGGAAGCGTCAAATTCAATCAGGTACTCGACTTGTTTGACGCGACTGTAACTGCTGGCGGCCAAGGCGGAGAGCAGCAAGTATTACTTTCGCCGTTTCAATCGATTGACATTTTCGGTGTTGCCGCCGCTACAGAAATCCTGATGGATGAATTGACAACTGTGGAAGCTCCTTCGATCCCGGGACGCATCAACGTCATGGAATGTCCAGTCGAGATTCTGAACGGCATCCCAGGGATGGATGAAGAAAAAGTAGAGGCGATTTTGGAAGCACGAGTCGATGGCTCAGAGTCGGCAACGCGTTTCTTTGAAACTTGGTTGGTCGCCGAAGGTATATTGACAATGGATGAAATGCGAGCCCTCTTGCCGCTGCTCACTTGCGGAGGTGACGTGTTCAAATGCCAAATCGTCGGTTACATGGAAGGCGATGCTGCTTTCTCGCGTTTGGAAGCCATCATTAGCGCGGCAGGAGACTTGCCAGAAATCAAATTTGTACGCCGATTGGATCATCTTGGTCGCGGATTTGACATTCAAACTCTCGGACAACGATTCGACGCAGGAATGTCGGCCGTCGGGGGCATGGGAGGCTCGGGCGCTGGCGTTTTGCCTGGTGCAGGGTCGTCGGCTGGTCAGCCTGGAGGGATTCAGTAGCCGTTAATTTGCCGGAAGAGGCAAAGTCGAGTATCGGCAAAAGTCGTTCTTCCGGCAGCAGCAACTAAGATAAAGATAGAACAAGTTCTTTCGAAACACGAAAATCTACCATGGCCAAACAGACTGTAATTGACTGGCAAAAAGACAGCCTACTGATCGCTTCAGCCAGCGGTCGCGTCGGGAATGTCTCGATCGATGCGATTAGTAACATCGAACTTGAAGGCACCTCGGCCGCTGAAGGCCTGAGCAAAGGAATTGCCGAGCTCGGTCTTGGAAAAACTCCAGTGACGGTTGTTGCGGAACGGGCTTCTGCCGAAGTTCGAACAATCAATGTACCGCGAGTCGACGCGGCGGAGCTCCCGGGCATCATTCGCTTTCAGGCCCAACGTCAACTGGCGAACATGGGCGAAAACTGGGCGCTGGATTATGTATTGCTGCCGGACAACGGGCAGGAGATGCAAACCGCTCTGGTTGGGGCCATGGCACCAGATCACCTGGCCCGAGTTGAAAAATCGTGCACTAAAGCTGGCTTGCAACTCGAACACGTTGCATTGCGGCCCATCGAAATTGCTCGGCATGCCTTGAATGCTGGCGGGGGAAGCCGGAAAGCCGGCTTGATAGTATGCGTGTCCGAAGGTGCGGCCGACCTGATTTTGACTCAACAAGGTCAAGTGGTACTGATTCGGAACACGAACTTGCCTGGCGAGCCCGAGCAGCTTGCAAATGCACTCGCAGGCGAAATAAGACGTTCGATGCTGGCCGCATCCGGTCAAATTGGCGGTGAAGGCGTTGAGAGCACAGTACTCATGTGTGCCTCGGAGATTGCCGATAGTGTCAAGCCAAAAGTCGCTGATGCAACTGGTACTCCAGTCACAGTCGTGGACCTTACTGAGACTTTGCCAGCAGGTTTAGATACTCGAACTGCTCTTGCTAAGCAGCATGCAAACCGCATTGCTGGGATCTGCGGTGCGGCGACAATGCCAGTGTCCGACACGGCCTTGACGCTGGACTTCAAGAATCCCAAGAAAGCGCCGCCACCAAAAAGCAACGTGCTGACGTACATTTTGGCTGCGGCCGCTGTACTGATATTGGTCGGTGGCGGAATCACTTGGTGGATTCAGACTAACAAGGATCTGGATAATCAGATTGCGACGCTCGAAGCCGAGAACGAAGAGTCCAAGGGAAACATTGGTCGGGCGATGACCAAGATCAGTCAGGTCAGTGAGATCGAAAAATTTACGAAGGGTTCGCCACAGTTTTTGGATGAATTCGCGAGGCTAACAGACAAGGTTCCTGGTTCGGACAAAATCATTTTGGCCGGTCCGCAATTTATTACGCAGCCTGATGGCGAGGGGCAGATTCGCGTCAATATTGCAGCTGATACCGATAAGAGTATCAGTGAGTTCGAAGCCTCATTGCGTGATGAAAATCACAAGGTTAGCGCACGGGACATGCAAGAATCGAAACGGCCTACCAAGCTATACAAATGGGAAGCGGTCGAGACGATAACCATCGTGAATTCCGGCTGGAACGTTGTGAAAGATACAAAGGCCTCGGCCTACGGAAGTGCGAAGCCCGCAGAGGACGAAGCAAAGGGCGATAAACCTGCTGAGGAGGAAGCAGAGGATTCAACTACGGAGTCAGCCGAAAAAGCTGCTACGGAAACCAACGATACAGACAACTCCGACGAGCAAAACTCTGATACGGATACTGCTAAATCGAGCACCGCCTCGGGCAAGAGCGCGGACGAAGGCGACGAAAAGCCTGAAGCAGAAGATGCTGGGGAAACCTCAGCTGAAGGAACCGAAGAAACTGCGGAAGTAAGCGAGAAAGATCTCGATGCTGCATCGGAGGATTCGACGGATGCTGCTGCGGATAATTCTGAGGAACCGGCCAAAAGCGCTGAAGAAGAGACTGATGAGAATCAGGTAGACGCTCAAGCATCGGCTGGAGAGGCCTCAAATAACAGTGAGGAATCTTCCAGTTCCGGCGAGGAATCGGATAATTCAAACGAGCCTGAGGCTGCGTCGGAGGAGAATGCAACGCAGCCAGACGCTTCGAAAAATGCCAACGAGCCAGCGAATACGGAAGTCGAGAGCGAATCAGCAGAAAAAGAGAGCAGCGAAGCGAGCAACGAAGGCGGCCAAAAATAGGAAGCCAAAGGAAGTAGCACGAGCTCGCCGTTATGCTTTTACGGCCCTCCACACGAAACAAACTCAAGTATTTCTTAAGTAGCAGAAATCATGTCAAAACGAGAACGATTCCTAGCCTTGGCTGTCGTTGCCATCATCGGACTGGTCGGCTTTCAATGGGGCTTTAATAATGTCGTGAAGGGCTTGGACGAAAAATACACGGCCTTGGATGACGCCCAAGCGGAAAAGGATCGCATAACAGATACCGTTCGGCGTGGGAATGAAGCCGCCGACACGCTGCGATCTCTTGCCCAACGCTCACTGCCGACAGATCGCGAAAAAGCAATTTTTCAGTATCGAAACTTCTTGGCAGATCTTGGGGGCTCCGTCGGTATGAACGACATCTATGTGTCCCAGCCAGAAACCACCACTTTTGCCAACACGGCATACGATGCTTATCGCTTTACATTACGCGGAGACGTCGATCTGGACGAAGTATTCGAGTTGCTTGGCCAGTTTTACGACAAGAATTACTTGCATCGTATCCGAAGCTTCAAAATGTTAATGTTAGAAGATGGCCGCGTTTCTGCGACGATGCAATCGGAAGTTATCGCGATCAAGGCAGCCTCAAAAACTCAGGATCTGCTCGACGAGCCGTCCGGTCGTTTGGCGATGCCCGTCGATGAATACAAAGAAAAGATTCTGAATCGAAATCCCTTCGCTCCGCCCAATGTCGCTCCTCGCATGGCAAGCGATAAAGGACGCGTTGAGATCACAGTCGGCGATCAGCTTGAACATAGCTTTGAAGCGAAAGATCCAGAAGGACACCGCTTTGTTACGAAGTTAGTTAGCGAGCAGGATGATGTGCCTGACGGGCTCAGGTTTGGAAAAACCGGATTCTCATGGACTCCCAATGAAAAGCAAACAGGGAACCACGAGTTGCTAGTCGAGTTCTCGGACTATGGTTGGCCAGCCGCTAGCCGCCAGGAGAAGGTCTTTATCCGCGTGAAGGCCAAAAAGGTTGAATATACGAAACCCGAGCCAAACTTTGATATCAGTTCCCAAGCCTTCATTTCCGGAATGGTCTACTCGAATCTCGACGGCAAGACTGCCTGGATTCGCTCGCGTATTGAGGATAAATCATACAGCGTGACTGAGGGTGATTCGGTCGAGATCGGCGATCTTGCCATGACTGTCATCGCCATCAATTTGGAAGAAGGTCTGGTTGAACTCGACACCAAGGGTATACGCTGGACGGTCGACCAAGATACACCTCTTAGCGAAGCTTACAAAAAGAGCTTGATCGATTAAGAAAACCGTCGCGCGGTAAAAAGTGATTGAGCTGTTGTAACTACTGCTCCATCTGACGCTAGGCCATGCCTATTGATTCCTCTCCTACCCGCGCAGCACCTAACGAGCATCAAGAGACGTTGAGAATTGGGCGAATATGCCCGGAGAGAATTTTCATCTGGTGATTCCAGCCCCTTCCTTAGCTCATTCCCTACCAGATTTCCGCGTTGAGTTTGGAAACGGAGAGTTAGTTCGAGCGGATTTGCCAAGACTCGTAACCTGGACGTTCTTGCGAATCCTGAATTTCACTTCAGCAGTAACCACCAGCTTCGACAGCAAATCAATCGTCGAGTTCGGCTGTTCGTCTAACGACAATCGGGTTACCATTCGCGTAATACACCAGCGCAGTCGGGGTGGCTTTCAGTGACTTCTCTCCTGTGGATTGAGACACGCGAAAGCCTTAGCACAGTATGCTGTAGTGCCAATCTTTTTGTATTCCCAACACCAACGCCAGCCTCAATTTTTGTGGCGTTTCCATTCGCTACCATCAACACAGAATTCAATGAGCGAAAGAGTTTATGAGATTCTTGGCGAGGCCCGGGACCTAGAGGATTCGGCCCTCAAGAGTACGCTGCTCGAGGAAGCGATACGAATTGCGGATTCGATCCATGACGAAGACCTGGGCGCCAAGTGTCGCATGGAGCTCATCGATTCTGCCACCCATAGCGGTGGTGACGAGAAAGCTCTGGTTGCGTTTGCATGGTGTCTTGCGAAGTTCGATGAAACACCAGAGCTTTCTCGTCACCACCGCTATGGGTGGCAGAATCGATGAGCTCCATGCGACACTTGGCGCCCAGGTCTTCGTCATGGATCGAATCCG
>JBCCEO010000498.1:0-6439 GCA_039030255.1 Planctomycetota bacterium
CAAATCCCATTCCGGGAGGAGTGCACGAGCAAAAGCGCGAAGCGCCGGTTCATGCTTCACCAAAAGTGCTACAATGTCCTGCTCGGATAAGTCGGATTGTCTTTTTTCAGTGTTCATACATCTCTTAATCCAGCCTGCCTAAAGAACCTGCCACAAAATCAGTCCCTTTTCCCAAGAGTACTGATCCAACGAAGTGAACAGCCAATAATTCACTACAAGATTTCCATCCTGAATAGGCCCCGAACGGCTGCAGGGCAAGGAACAAAACGCCAGCTCGTAATCAGCGCTGGGCGTCAGAGTTGCCTAAACGTAACGGGCTCCTGCCAACCTTGAGGGCGCGTTCGAGTTGGTTTAGCCAAGATCGCGTAAAGTTCGGGTATGGTCAGGTAGTCTACCAGCCACAACCTTTTGGGGCTCAAGGTTTGGAAACCAGCGAAGGTTCAACTTAGTGGCGTGAGTTGCTTCCTCAACAAACGCCTGCCCCTGCCCAAAGTCGCAGAAGTTCGTGAGCCTGTGAAAAAGGCCATGCGCGCCTTAGGTGAACCTCGAGACAAGCGTGATCTAAAAGACCGCAACACGGCGCGACTAGCATTCGGATGGCCATAGCCGAGATTGATGCCGACGGTGGTGTATACATGGGCATTCAGCCTCAGCTTCAAGCCGATGCAAAACGCCGCAACTTGCGCCTCTCCAGAAGTTGGACAACTCGAAATCGCTTAGAAACCGTGTCCGCAGCGGGCGGTTAGCAACACCTCTGCCCTGGAATGCCCTCTCGATCAGATTGCAATCATTTTCTGAGTAGGGAACTGGCTCATCGAGCCACCATCAGTGGCGGAAGCCTGCCTAGGGAATTTGAATTCCCGTTGGCAGAAAAGAGCTAACGAGATTTGAACTCCACAGGTTGTTGAGGAGCGTGGCGTTACGTCAACTGTTCCAGAAGAGGTTCGTTAATACCACAAGCATTTGAACCAAGGTCGGATTGCACCAAACCACTGCATGCCAACGACTAACGGCTCATCACAGATACTGCGATGAGCCGCCGTTAAGATAGTCGGGCTAGCGGGATTTGAACCCACGACCTCTACCACCCCAAGACTTATCCGTGCATCATAGAACCCCGTATACCCAATATTTTCTGCGGTTTGCGAGAGGCTGCTCTCTACTCAATCAACTAAAATCACATGAGTTTCGTACATAATTTCGTGCACGATTGCGGAACCAAATGTCATGGACATTTGGTGAGCCCGACATTCAAGAGAACCGCTTCTTCGATCCCTCTCTTCCCCGCGGGCTGGTTGCCAAGCACGGCACCTCAGCGAATTACGATATTGGCAAGTGGTAACTTCTGGCTTGTCCAACTTCATCAACCTAAATAGGGAGCAGGTGAGTTACACCGACGCGTGTAGGCTGTAGGCCAGGCGATTGGCTACCACTTAGAGAGAATAATTGAATTTGCTTCCTGGTTCTTGAACTGAAACAGTCTAGGAGATTGCACGGTTGGCGTCCCACTTTGCAGCGGAATAGTGGCTCCTTGTTTGTCGCCTCGGCGTTTGCCCTCGTAGGTTCGAGCCGAATTTGCTATCTGCGAGTTCAAAGTCAAATCATCACAGCTGCTCTCGAAAGTGTTTGTGTAGATTTCCTCGAAAAGAACAGGTACTCGTCGCTCCGCATAGCTCAACCATTCCGTCAGACTGATCTGGCTGTTTCCGTCAGTGTCTGCATTTTGTGACTTGAGCCCGTCACACACAAGCGCGTATGTGAGAAGTCCGTGCTTTACTTTGTTGCTCTCCAATGCAACGTCGCCCGCTTGGCTAGCTGTCAGGATGCGCATACTCTTGTCGTATGCCAGTTGCCCAAACCCTCGACTTCCCATTGGACCAGGCTTGAAATCTCCTGCACCTTCGATGGCTGCAGCTGCATGACAGGTGTCAACGATCATGACAATTTCTGATGCATCAACCTCTCTAAGCCAGGAAGATAATTCATCGCTAGAAATACATTCGGCCGCAAGGAATGATTTGCGTTCCATATCCGACATTTCGCTGACAGACTGCCGATTCTCTTCACCCAAATCATGCGGAAAGAGGTAGAACATGCCGTCTTCCGACGCATATCCATGGCTGGAAAAACACAGCATCACAACGTCATCCGGGCCAGCAGTCTCTCGCACATGCGCGATTGCATTTCGAATGTTGTCCTTCGTCGCAGCCAATTCTTTCGGACGTTTAGTTGCTCCAGTCGCATCTGCTACGGGTGACACCAAAGCCGTTTCATCGACTGAATAACCGAGCGTCCTGAACCTTGGAACCAAATCATTCAGAAGCAACCGGGCATCTGCCGCCGCATACTCTAGATTTCGGACAACATTCCCTTCATAGGCATCAACACCGACGCCAACGAGGAAGGCAGACGGGGGCAACGTCTGGATTCCATCAGGAACTGAAAACTTCTTCGTCGCAGTCTCACTTAAGACCCTGTCGCAATTGAAGGCATAAGCACTAAATTCAATTTGCTCGCCCGAAGCACGGTTGTGCGGCAGCTGAACACGAAATTTCACAGTTTTTTCGCCTTCAGCACCACACACACGCGAGGCCTTTCGCCATCGCCCAAGGTCTTCTTCAGTTCGAGCAATTGTCGGGAGTGCGGAATTCAACGATTCCGGGGGATGTTGTCCGACCAATTGACCATCTCGGAACAGGCGGAGATCGTACACTCCCGTCGACATCACCCTTTTACTCTTGCCAACACCGAAGTCGTCAGACGCTCCGGAAACTCTAACCAAAACCTCGACTACATCAGGCTCGCCCTCAATTGCCTCGACTTTCAGAAAGGATACGGGTGGCTGAACACGGTTTAGCGAGGATAGTGTGCGATTGAGACTTGCTGGCTTCCCGGCCAGTACTTCCGCAAAAAGACCTGGTGTGTAGTAGTCTCTCGCGAAAACTTCCGGAGAAAGTGAAGAATACGGTGCGTCATCAAATACCCATCCGAGTGCGCTTACGAGTTCGTACTGCCCGACAATGTCGAAACGGCCATCCTCTGCGATAAACATGGCTGAATCGGCGGATATCCCGAAAAGCCTCCCGACAACCTCCGAAACTGCCGCGTCCACAACGATCACTCCTTTTCGTTCAGACGCAATAAGGACCGAGTCATCGTTCAAAAATGCAGCCTGCCAGACATTGTCATCGACTTCAATCAAATTTTGCTGCTTGAAGAGATCTGCAGTGAGAAAGAGCTGTCCACTCCAACCGGAAGCTACGATCCGCTCGCCGGACGGCGAAACACTTATGCTTGAAATTGGCTCGATACCATTCTCGGAATCTCGGTGTCGCGCCAAGAATAGTTTTCGGGCGTTGCCTCTCTCGGTAGATATTTCAAATACCTCTCCATTTGCACACCCCGCTATAAAAAGTCCATCCCTGAAGGCCGTGATGCAGGTAACTGGCGAACTACCAAGCGAAAGCGCTTTTTGACGATTCCCGTCTGAGTCGAACAATTCAACTGCCCCAAACATCGTGCCAACAGCGACCCTCTTGCTGTTTGTGGATATGGCAACGCATAACACGCCCTGTGTATCAAGCCAGGTATCATTAAGTTTGCCGTCAGCTTTCACACGAATTCTCGCAAGTCCGTGGTCATGACCAATAGAAGTTCTATCAACTCTATCGGGTAAAAACTCTACCATCGCTCCGTTGCGTATGACGTTCCAAAGCTGTGAAACGCTGCCTACCGCTTGTACAAATATCGTTTCTTCCTTGTTCTTTTCAGAACTGTAGGGACGATGGCTCGGCTTGCCTACAATTCGATTGTCTCCTGCTCCCGTGAACTGACCTGACGGGAGAAGCCATCTAACTATTGGTCCTCGGCGCGGGATTGCAATGGCAGCCCTCGAATCGTTTCGGAAACCGACTTCAACGACGGGCTCCGGTGACTTTTCTTCACCATGCTGGAACTGACCATCCATGAGGCGCAGTCGTACGCCATCAACAACAGCAACACACTTGCCATTATCAAAGCCACAAAGTGCTTGCCCCCTTTCGCATCGAACCGAATAGGAGGATGCAAGCTGTTCTGCTATTGGCAAAGGAGGCAAAGGTTTGTCGAGCGAAATCAATCTCGCACGACCAGTAAACCCATCTACCAATGCCGCCCTTGAGTCTGACAACCATTGACAGTGAATCGCGCCAGACAGATCATGACGTACCTGGGCGAACTTTCGGACCGATCCCTCATCGTATTGACATACGAAACACTTGCCATGCCCCGTGCCGAAGAGGATCTGTCTATTGCTCGGATTCGCAGAAACACAAACCTGATCGTCAGACCCTGCGAATCTACCCAGTGTGCGAGTTCCAAAGATTGTTGAAGTAAAAGTTTTGTGCTGAAACTGGTCAAAACTTAAAGACATAGAGCGATGAATCGGCTCGTATCGCTCCGAATCAAGAAAGTGTTCGGAATGATGTGCACGGAAAACGAATCCTCGGTCACCGAATTTTTTAGCCATCGATACCACGCGTCCTGCCAGACTACGAACGAATTCTTCATTCGGCTGGGACTCTTCATTGAAATTTGGGAACTCTGAGGCCGAAAGACTAGCCTCGGGTCCATTCAAGACGTAGCTCATCCTGTCGCTCGCAATCCGAAAGCTTCCAGCTTCTGCGCTCCGTACTACTGAACTCGCCTCAAGAGAAACTGTTTCCTCCATTCGGACGAATAACCCATCATCAGTTGCCTCGACAGCTACAACGTTTTTTCCCAGTACTACTGCAATCCATCTTTCGTCTTGATCCCATGCGATGCGAGCTGGTTCCAAACAAGTTTCTGCCTCTTTGATACTATTAATCAGCACAGCATGCGTCTGTATTGGCGCGCCTCCGGTCATGTTGTGAACGCCAAGAACTCCATTCTTTTGGAGCGTTGCAAATCGTTTGCCTGTGCCAGACCACTGTGCGGAAATGAAGCCCCCCTCAGGACGGGGCACGGCGTTTTGGGAAGACGAATAAAGGTCGCCAGACTGCGATAGGAAAGCGGCCCAACTGAGCATGCCAATGCGGTCGTAGATCTTGATTGAGTCTTTGCTCAAAAAGATAAGTTCACCAGTAGGAGAAAACTGAAAGTGCACAGCATCACGGTCGGCCTCTATACGAAGGAGGCGTCCCGTTTCGGCAGAGTAGAGGGCGGCGGCATCATGATGGAGAGCTGCGAGCGACGCTCCGTCTGGAGATAGCGAAAGACAATTCCATGTGTTGAACCTTTGAGGCACGACCATTTTGGGTCGGGAAAGTTCCGCGCGACCTACTTGCTCGTCCGTCTGTGCGTGCAGCCCATTTGATACTACGAGTAGCAGAAAAAGATAGGAAACCAGTATTTTCGGTGTCATGTGACTTCAAACCTAGATTGATGTGAAAGATGGATAGCATCTCGATTATTGAACCAAGAGGTTCAAGCCTTGGTGAGTTTCTCGTTTGAACAAAAATAGTCGTGGTGTCTGGACGACTGGTGTTCCCGGCGGTAGAGCAATGGTTCCCCCCTGACGGTCACCACGACGTTTTGTTTCGTAATCACGAGCGGAATCGGCCAGATGGATGGAAACTCTCTCTTTGTTGCAGCTGCTCCGGAACTTATCGCTATAAATTTCTTCAAACAGCGTCGGTACGCGACGTTCTGCGTAGCTCAGCCATTCGGTTAGGTCGATCTCACTGTCTTGGTCAGTGTCTGCTTTTCGCGCTATCAGTCCATCACAAATAAGTGCGTATGTGAGAAGACCTTGCTTTACTTTGTTGCTTTCCAAAGCGACGTCCCCCGCCTGGCTGGCTGTCAAAATACGCATCCCTTTATCATAGGCCAGTTGCCCAAACCCTCGACTTCCCATCGGCCCCGGCTTGAAGTCTCCAGTACCTTCAATTGCTGCCGCTGCGTGGCAGGTGTCAACGATCATAATAATTTCTGCTGCGTCAACATCTCGTAGCCAGGACGACAGCTCATCACTCGATATACATTTAGCAGCAAGGAATGATTTGCGTTGAACGTCCGACATCTCAGCTATCGACCTATGGTTGTGATTACCAAGATCATGGGGACAAATGTAGAACATCCCGTCTGAGTCGGTGTAGCCATGACTTGAAAAGCACAGCACTAAGATGTCGTCTGGACGAGCTGCTTCTCTCGTTTGAGCAATCGCCTGACGGATATTGCCCTTCGTTGCAGGCAATTCACCGGGACGCTGATACTGAGACATGGAGAGGGTCCTTGGGGACACTAACGCAACTTCATCAGTCTGAAACCCTAGTTTCTCAAACCTTGGTGATAGGTCGCCCAATATCAGACGAGCATCTGCCGCGGCGTAATCCAAATCGCTAACGACATCGCCTTCGTAAGAATCTACTCCGACGCCGATCAGAAATGCCTTGGGGGTCACTCTGCTCAGACCTCCTGG
>JBCCEO010000499.1:0-6423 GCA_039030255.1 Planctomycetota bacterium
CTCTCTTTCGAGGGGAACCTTACGTTGCTTTTGCTTTCAGAAGTGGGTTCGTGGGTTTTCAAAAAATTCTGCGCGGAAGTAGTAAGAAAGTAATCAACGCAAAACATTGGCAATTACCACCGAGAACCAAAAAAGAGAAGCGTCATTGCAACGGAAAAAGTCAGCTAAGGAGCGGGGGAGGCGTAAGCAAGTAGGCTGACGCAGCGAGGTAGCGCAGCCACTGCACGCATACTCGAAGAAACTGCAACCCGGTAAAGAGTTGGCAGCTTTAGTCTTGTGTCAGTGATGGGTGGAAGAGGGCTTCTGAAAGAAATCAGCTCGGTCGTCCGTTGGTTGTGCGGACGTACCGAATTGTTCCGTTGCGTGGCAAGAATAGGTGACTCGGCCAATCACACCTTTCCGTAGTGGAAGAGCTTGGCGACGATGGAAGAGATAAGTCCAGGCTTTTCATGCGAATCGTCGACAAATTCCTGCTTCATGTCCTCCTTCTCGTTTCGGATTTCGACATCCTCCTCGATCGCTTCCGAGTAGACTTCGTCCTTTTCTTGGACAAACTGATGATGATCCGCGACGGATTTCCTAAATTCAATGTTCATTTAATGGCTCCCTGAATCGCGCTGCTTTTATTAATAGGGGGAAGTGCAGCAAAGGAATTGGCGAACCTTGCCCAGAGTTCGCGTTCGTCGCTGTTGCTCCACTTCTCCCAATATCGATTCGAAATTTCCTTTTGAACTCTGCGCCAGAACAAGAAAAATGCTTAGGGTCGAATCATGAACATCGCAGAATTCGTATCAAAGCCGCCTTGTTGCCGACGGCTTCGCCCCTCTCGAAAATCTGTAAAACGCTGCCACCAGGCCACTGAATTGACAAACCCCTCCAAGATTTCGAGCAATTCTTGGATCCTAAGTTGATCGGCAGCAACAGTCTCGGCCAGCCAAATGCAGTCTGCCTCGCGATCGATTGAAAGTGTTCCAATCTGTTCGCGAAGAGCAGCTAGATTGTGGCGAAGATATTCAAACACGACGGATTCTGATTCGCGCTCATCTGCTGGCAGCTCGTCCAGTCTTGAACGGATGAGCAAGTGATTGCCGCCCAGGACTAAGATCTCAATTGCGAGGCCCTCATCAAAGACGATCGAGTAGATCCCATCTTCATCTGGGTCTAAGGAATCCAGCCGCAAGTCGGCGCGCAAACCGTCTATGAGTTGGTTAATTCTCACTACAAAACCTTTATCACTGGAAGCCAAAACACAAAAGTAGGGCAGTCTTGCAAGCATCAGAATGTTCGGATTCATTCGCAAAAAGTACGGTCTCAGATGGAGACCGTACCATTGAAAATCTCTTGCAGTGCTTGGAGCACTAGGCCCAGATTTTGCTTACAGCACTGTTTTCCTGCTGCTGAATTTCGGAAAGCGTTTGCTGAGTCTTTTGCAGCAGCTCTTTCGCATTCTCCACAAACTCTTGTGCTTCCGACCTCATGCCCTCGAACCCACTTGCTGCTGCCGCGTCTAGTTTTGCTTCAGCATCTTCTAACCCTGCTTTATTTCGATGCGCTGAGGACCCAAGTTTTCCGAATCCTTCGCTGAATTGTGAAAGTGCATTGCCAAACTGGACGACGCGCTGGCTGAATTCGACGTCTTGGTTGATCGTCGCATCCATTTCTCTGTCTAGTGCCCTGATTTCTTGTTAATTCTTCTTCAAATCTTTTCTGAGCTGCTTGTTTTTCTTCAGTGCACCTAACTGATCTTTTACTTCGTCTCGTTCGGAACGTAACTGCTTCAGCGATGATCGGTGTGCTGCTTTCTCCTTCGATATGCGATTTTTCTTTGCTTGATCCAGAGTACCGTCCTTTTTCGCCGTCTTATACTCTGCCTTCAACTCTTGCAGCATTTCTTGTTGCTTCTTAATGTCTTTTCTTAGCTTCTTCTGCAGCTTTACGTCGGCTTTTGTTAGCGTGCTCGGATCAGTCCTTTGACTTTTCAAGTTGGCCTGAGTCACTTGCAGATCTGTTTTTTGAGCCTTCAAGTTTTTAGTTTGTCTTGTAGATCGCAACATCTTGAAACCGGCTGCTCCACTCGAGCCGATGGAAACTGCCCCCATTCCAATTGACACCCAGCCCTCGACAAGTGCGGCTTTCCTTTCCTGCTTTGCCGATTCCTTCATGTGTTTCGCTTCATCCTTGAGCGCAGCCTGCTGTGATTCCGCAGCGGATTTCCTAGTTTCTCGTGCGGCCTTTCTGAGGGCTTGACCAGTTTCGTGGATCAGTGTCAGGATCTCTGTTAGGCTGAATACCGCCTTCTCCGTTGCATTTTCGAACACCACGTGATTCAGAATGTCTGAGTTGATCGAACGTGGCTTCGGAATTGTTACCTTATTGAACGGATCCGTCTTCCAAGTCCCGTCGGATTCTTGATGTTTCCTTACTTCATTGAGAAACGCGGTCTCGTCCGCTTTGGATTCCCATTCCACGTCACCCTTTTGATGCAGTTCATAAAGGGCCTTCAAATTGCTAAGGCTTGAGATCGGTACTTGGCTCATGTCTTTGTTCCCTGTTTTTTTCTTGTGATTCCAAATAGTGTTTTGCTGAACGGCCCAATCAAGTTTCGCAATTACGCGAGGGATTCTGTTTCGGATTCGTCGACTTGGGCTGGTTCATGAGCCTCCTGCTGTTCATCCTGCTCTTCCGAGTCGTCTCCCAATCTGTTTTCAAGAATAGAAAGTAGCAGTTCACCTTTTGAGACAACCTCCTCGATGACCTCAAAGTCTTGGGTGGCGTCGGCCAGGTCCACCGCGTGGTAGATTGTCGATACTGATTCTTCGAGATCACCGTTTGACAGAAAGCACTCTGCGATTCGAATTGCAAAGATTGGTGGGATCTCATCACAATCTACAATCCTTGAGTAGGCTTGGATTGCCTCAGCAAAAGAGCCTGCTGCTTGGCGTGTCGCTCCAAGGGCAAGCCAATATCGGCTTTCACGGTGGTTGAGCATGCATGCGCTTCCAAAGAACATCTCCGCTTCTTCGTACTTGTTCTGCTCGTAGTAGCGATAGCCGTAGCTATAGAGAACTTCTACTTGGTCTTGATCCAATCCGCAGATCGGTCCTAACGTGGACCCTGCTTGCAGTGCCTCACGCACTTGTTCCCTCGGGAGTATTTCTTTTGTTTTAGCATTCATTATCTTGAATCCTGTTTCAAATGTATTGGAAGAGAATGCGCTGGGTCGCATTGGATTTCTGCATTCAAACGCATTCTGAGGTGGTTTATGAGACAAGTTCCTTAGGCGGGAGTGACAACCTTCCTGTCCACTCTTTCTTGGTCCTTCATGATTTCCGAGACGATAACGAAGTCTTGATTCAACTGTTCGATGATTTCCTCAAGGCGTTCTTTTTCGGTCTCGTCGCGGTCAGCCAATTGAACTAACCAAGCAACCAACTTTTTCACGTCTGCGAAGAGTTCCTTAGCGCCGTGATTCAATTTGCCTGCTTGGATTGTCAAAACGCCTTTTGCGATATCTGTCCCGCCACCTGAAGCGTCCGCCAAGTAGCCACCTATTTGACCAGCCCTTCGCATTCGGCTTGAATTCGAGAATGACTCACCAGCACTCTTGTAATTCTTGTATTTGTCCATGAGCGTGACTGCCTTCTTAGTCTTGGATGCTGCACCAGCAATATCGTCGGCCTTGTCGACCGCTTTGGCTGTCGCCGAGACAGTTTTGGAACTACTTGCGCCCATACTTGTGCCAAAGCCCACGATGAGTGTCGCCACCGCAAGACCAATGGTGATGCCCGTGGACCAACCGTTCGCCTGCTTATCTGTCATGCCCATGGCTTGCATATTCTCAGGAGTAATGAATGCACCGGAGAGGGAAGATAGGGCTGAAAGCGCTGCGACTACCCCTGGACCTGGCACCGCTGCGGCCACGGCCACAGACAGCGTGATAGCGATTGCAGCCGTCATTGCAAAAGCGAATTGTGCTTTCTGTTCCTCCGTTGCATTCGGGTTCATCATTCCGTAGAACTCCCCCATGCCCTTCATCATTTTCTGCATCCCGGTCTGGCCATCGCCGTTGAAGTCTGTCTGCAGTGCACAGGTGACGAGCGAGCAGATTCCAGCGGCGAGCATCGCTCCGCCAATGGCCTGCCCACCAGGGATACAGCAGACTGCAAGGCCACCTAGCGTCATCGCTACAGCGCCGATCCAGCCCCAGATTTTCTTCCTCTTACTCTTTTTCGCGGCTTTGGTTTGTTTTTGCTGGGCTTCGTCTGTTTTATCGATGCGTTCCTTTGCTTTTTGCTGAGTTTCCCGCTTGTTGGCCTGAATCGTCTCCATTGCGGTCATCAGACGGGTGTTCTGAGTCTTTTGGCGAAGAGCGGAAACGGCAACAGCTAGGTCCGCCCCTGAGATATTCACAGGCGGCAGTCCGAGCTCCTCAGACAGCAGCTTCCTCGTTTTTTCATCCGACCGGAAGGTGAAAAACGTATCAATCTGCTGCTGTTGCTTGCCGCCTTTCTCGTTTATCTCTGGAGTGTCGCCAAAGGAGTGCTTGACCGGTTGTGTGTGTCCGATGGAAGTGTCTGACATGGTTCGAACTCATTATGCAAGTGTTTGATATTTTACGTATTGTGTTAGCTCAGGCTTGCTAATAGGGCTTCGGCGCGAGCTTGAATCTGAGCATGTTCCGGGGTGTCTTCGCAAAAAGCCAAAGCAGCGTGCAAGGCTTGCTCTGCTTCCACGGGTTTGTTCGCTGCGATTAGACACTCGGCGGCTCGGAAAGATGCGATCGGGTTTTCAGGGGTCAAGTTGACAAACACCGCGTAGGCGTTGACGGCCGACATGTACTGCTTGTTCTGCTGACGTGCCAGTCCGAGGCCCAACCAGAAACGTTCGTCGTAGTGGTCCAGGTACGCACCAAGCTTGAACATCTCTTCTGCCTTGCTCCATTGCCGTTGATTGAGAAACATGCAGCCTTGGGCGTAGGCTGCCTCCAGTTCCTCCGGTTGGACGTTCATGAAATCGCCGTGAGTATGCCCTTCTTGAGCTATCGCATGCGCGATCTCCTCAACACCCTCAAAGAAAGCAGCCTTCTCGGGATCGATATCGAATTCCGGTTCTTCCGTACTTGTGGTAGCCTCAGCCATGGAGTTCCTCCTCGTGTTGGACAGACAATAAAAGTTGCTGATAGATACGGCTTTTTGAGCAAGATGCTGCGCTAGGCAGGGATAATTTGCGGCGGACAAATATGCTTGCCCAAAAAAAAGCCCCCTATGCAGTTGCACAGGGGGCTTCAACTCAGGTGCCAGGTGTCGTTCAAGCACCTAAACGGTCGTTATCAGTTAGCGAAGGTTTCCAATGATGGTCTGCCAAGGAGTCTTGAAGCTATTCAGGATGTTGCTGAGCATCTCAAAAGACTGATTGCGTTTGTTGAGCAATCCCTGCATTTTAATCATATCGAGCTGCGAACTCGTCGACTTGCTGTCAATGGCTGTCTTGATGTTGTCGATGAGATCCTTAATGCCCTGCTCAAACTTTGCTTTGTCCGCTCCTTGGAATCCAATTTGGGTTGGTGAGACGACTCTGTAGGCAATAGTCGTTGGCATCTTCACGCCGTGCTTGACTAAGGTGTTATTCGTTTCTCTTGTTAGGGCTGAATCGGCGTAGGAAGTGCTTGTAAGTGTCCCTCCTGCATTACCTTGGACGTGATTCTTATTTGCGCGAAGAAATTGAAGGGCTTTGTTCAATTCTTGTATTTCTTTGTTGCGTTCGGCCATGTCCGCTACGTAGGCTTCGGAAACGTTGGTTAACGCATTGGAACGTTGCGAACCAACGACCAAAAACATACTTTCTAAGGTCAGCCCTGCCAAACTCGTAGGCATGTTGTGAACCTGAACCTTATCGAAACCGATACTCGGTGTATTGGACATCGAATTCACCTTTGCTTAAAAAGACTTCTTGAATGCAGTTATCTGCTCACTCACTATTGGGTTCGTAGTTTGAGCAAACAATCTGCGCAACAATACTGGCTTTGTGCTAACTTTGCCTGGTAACGAAAAAAGCCCTTCACCGCTGTCATCAGCAGGAAAGGGCTCAAGAGTGTTTTCCAGGTAGGCTTGAAGCAGCCGCACACGAGGCTTTGTCTCAAAAGTCCGATTTGAGTAGCGGAACTCGTCAAGGGCTTGTTGATTTAATCGAAACCCGACGCGTTAGTTTTGAAGTTGCGCTATTTCGAACTTACCTTCCCGCTTGCGGGAGGGTCGGACGTAATGCGGCCGGGGAGGGCTGGATCGGCCCCTCTCCGCTCGCATTACTCGCGACTCTCCCAGAGGGAGAGTTAGTGCTAATCGCCAACGCACGCTGGGCTCAATCCTAGCTGGCGTTCGAAAAAGCGCAACTTCAAAACGCGTTAGCGCGGGATCGGTGATTCGC
>JBCCEO010000500.1:0-6422 GCA_039030255.1 Planctomycetota bacterium
ACTAAAATTGGCTCAAAAGCTTGAATACCTAATCTATGTAATGTTGGAGCACGATTTAAAAAGATAGGATGATTTGTTAGAGGGGGAGGTCGCAGAGTGGGAGCAGATTCCTTGGCCGAAACCGAAAATGGCATTCTTGAATGGTTCCAATCCTTTTGCGAGCTATCTTGTCGAAGAACAAGAAGAAGAGCAACCAATAGAACCTGAAGAAACCTGCGATGAGTTGCTTGTTAGCAAGAAAGAAGAAGCGGTAGATGGCGAGAAGTTACTTCGAGAAGTAGCCGAGGAACTGACTCGACAGTCGGATTCCTTCGCGTTTAGCTCTTCGCGAAGAAAAATCATTGTGATCGGAGGGCGAGAATTTACGGTCGGTGACGAGATCCGCGATGGCGTCTTTTTGAAGAGTATTCGTGGCGATCGAGTTGAATTGGAGTATCGACAACGAACTAGCCAAATTGACTAATCGGTTACGGACTCTGTTAAAAAATGCGGATTCGTAAGATTTTTAGGGCTGGCGAGCCGATCTCAGCATTAGTGATGCGAAAAAAACGCCAATTCTGTCATGTGCAGTCATGAAGTTCTCCGCTGAATCAGGAAACCCCACCATCATCACGGGGATCCTTCTCAGCATTTTCTTTTGCTGGCAAAACCCAGCACGTTCGCAAGAAACGAGTTCGCCCCAGAACTCGAAAGAAGCGCAATCACCGCCAGCGCGAGTGACGCGAACACAAGAGACAGACGCAAAGCAGTTGCCTCAACTTGCTCAGCGCACATTGATACCAGCTCCTCGTAGGGTGCGCTCAGGATCGCATCGGCAAACGCCGAAGCCGCTTTCACAGGTTTCAAATCAAGCTCCAAAGTTCCAGCCGCCGTTACCAGCGAAGTCTTTAGAGGCAGAGGTCAAGTATGCACAACATAGTGCACCCATTCAGCGACGACCCAGAGACTCCGTCGTATTGCCCTTGCCTTTGGTTCGTCAGGCATTGGTTCGTCAGCCTCTGGTTCGCAGCAGACCTTCGCCGGTGATACCCGCTGCCTTTTCACAACCAGCAAATCCCTACAATCAGCCAGCTTCAACTAATCAAGAATCTGCATCGGCGAATCCTAAGAACACGCTAGATGTTGACTTGTCGAGTCGCATCGGACGTCCTTCCTCAGTCAAACTGACTGGGGACAATGTCAACGTATTCGCGCAAGGCGCGGACATTCGTGATGTGCTGGGACAACTGGCGGAAGAGAGCGAGGTGGATATCGTTGTTTCAGAGAAAGTCGATGGCAAGATAACGACGACTCTCACTGATATTCCACTGTGGGAGGCTCTGGACGCCATACTTAAGATCAATGGATTAGTTTGGACGCAACAAGGCAAGATCGTCTTCGTCACCAAACCCGAGGGCGGTACTGCAACTGGGACGGCCAATGCTGCTGGCATGCCAGGACTTCAACTACGAGTGTTTGATCTACACTACACCTCGGCAGAAGAGGTTTTGACCGTCGTCAATGGCTTGTTGTCTCCTGCTGGAAAAGCCTTTGCTCACAAGGCAGATATTTCCAGCACCAGACAAACTCGAGAGCGCATCGTTGTTGAAGACTATCAGGATCGAATTGCGGCAGTCTCACAGTACTTGGCCAACGTGGATAATCCGCCGCGACAGGTCTTGATCGAAGCTCATGTTCTTCAGGTAACCTTGGACGATGACCAACGTCACGGTGTGAATCTCCTTGGCGTAGCACGGCTTGCCGGGGCGCAATTGAATGTTCAAGCTCAAGGCTTTGCCAATGCTCAATCTTCGCCTGGTTTCATGATGGGACTAAACGGTACCGACTTGGACGGTATGGTCGAAGCGCTCCAGCAAAGCTCCTTGGTTGAAACCTTAGCTGCTCCCAAAGTTCTTTGCGTCAATGGACAGCAAGCTCGAATTCAAATTGGATCCAAGTTCGGCTATTTCGTCACCACGACAACGCAGACGAGTACGCTGCAGAATGTAGACTTTCTTGATATCGGCGTCGTGCTCCAAGTTCAGCCTACGATTACGCACGATGGACAAGTACTACTGACCGTCGAGCCAAAAGTCTCAGGTGGTCGAATCAATCCAGATACAGGATTGCCAGAGGAAGATACGACGGAAGCATCGACGACCGTTCTACTTCCCGATGGCAAAGGAATGATCATCGGCGGCTTGATTAAAGAATCCAACGACCACAAGAAGTGGTGGGTCCCGGTCTTGGGCAAAACACCAGTCATCGGGAAGCTGTTTAGTCGTTCCAACGACGACGTACAGCGAGTCGAGGTGATCATAGCGCTTACGACCCATGTGGTTCCGTTCGGAGCCAACGTGGATGCGCGTGAGTGCGAACAATTCTCGCGATCGACACTTTCAACAGCGGTTGAAAACCACTACGCAGGTCCTTGGTGGCAACAAGACGGTCAGGTTGTTGCTCCAAATCGGATGCAACCGACTGGACAGCGACCTGAACTTGTTCCTCACACCAATGCTGGCCCAGTACAAGTTCGGTCGCAATATCTACCTCCTGTGCGGCAGCCAACATCGAGCTACCAACTCCGCGACTGACACAAGCACGACGCGCAAGCGACTGAGTCCTCTGTCGCCCTTCTGCTATGAGGCGCCCGGCATTTTCGGACAGGATATCGCGAACATTCCGCATCAATGCGGGACTACGAACAGAAGAACCAGCGGCTAGCGCCAAAGCCGCTCAAAATTTGGCTAGGCGCTTGTCTAGGATTTACTGAAATCGAGTCGTCGATCTACTACTTGATCTCGCGAATCTCAACGGCTCGGAAACGCACCGGATCGTTGTGACCAGCGAAACCAAAGTAGCCTTCGGTTCGTTCTTTGCCAGGATGCGGACGCTTGGCCATGTAGTCGGTGACCTTGCTAAGATCACCATCGAGGATCACAGTACCGTTCAGCTCGACGCGAATGGTTGAGCCATTGACAGTGACTTCTTGGATATTCCATTCGCCAGGTTCGCGAAGATAACCACGCCGTGCAGCGATCATGCCGTAAGCCGAACCGTGGTACTGACGATCATCTAGCTTCGCAAACTTCGGCGCCGTGTTGTCTAGAACTTGTAACTCGCACATTCCGACATATGCCGTATCGCCCTTGCCAGGGTAACGAATCGCAAGACCATTGTTGCCACCAGGAGGTAGCTGGAACTCGAAACGAACTCCAAAGTCGGAGTACTGTTCTTCTGTGTGCAAGACGCCGCCGTGGCCTTTCTTGCACTGAATCGCGCCGTCGACCACGTCGTAGTTGTTGGTCGCACCAGCCCAGCCGCTCAGATCTGAGCCATTGAACTTGCTGGTGTACCCGGTAGCATGACCGTGTTCTCGCAGCCAAGCATTGGATTCTTCAGTCGTCAGTTCCTTGATGTAAAGATTCTTCCACTGAATCTCACCGCCGTGAGTCTGCAACTGGATGACACCCTTTGGATTCAACGCAGCCTTGCGATCCCAGAAGTTTTCCATGATGGCGTTGTCCACAACGTGCTTACCGTTGAGCCAAACACTCGTGCGAGCTCCGACTTGTACGATGCGGAAAGAATTCCACTCGCCAAAGGGCTTGTCTGCCAGTTCCAACGGGTCCTTACCACGTGCTCCAGCAGTGTTATTCCATAGTCCGCCGCTACCCAGGTTAGCGCCTAGTTTGAACTTGGCTTCTTCCGTGCTGTCCCAGATCTGAACTTGTGGCGTACCACGCAGGTAGATGCCGCTATCGGCGCGAGCGACCGTCTTGTACTCCAGTTGCAACTCGATGTCGCCGTACTCTTTGTTGGTCGTCAAGAACACTCCATGGCCGTCGTTCACGATGACGCCATCTTGGACGGACCAGTGCGTGGCCATGTCCTTGTTCCAGGCCTCTTTCTTTGCTTCCCCGGTACCTTCCCACTTGTTTGGATTTAAGTGTGGGCGACCGTGCCAGCCTTCAAAATCTTTTCCGTTGAAAAGGGCAGTGAAGCCCTCCGGTGCATCAGCAGCAAACAAGGAAGTAGATGGCAGCAACATAGCAATTACTGCGAGCGATCTGAAAAAGGTACGCATAAGGTAGGCTCCGTGCGGGAGGTGGGAAGGCGAGTTGTTGGAAACTTCAGCAATCGAATATTTTGCTTGGCATCCCTTGCTCCCGCAATGCGGCAACTATTCTCGTGGCGGTTTTCAGCAAGAATTTTGCCCTTCGGGCACCATGGTAAGCGCGGGAAGAGCAGATAGATTTTCTGGGCTACGGATCGCGAACCCAGATCACTGTCCAAGGATAACAGCGCGTCATTTGGTAAGCCTGGTCTCGTGTTTCCACAAATAAGCGAACGTCGTTTCTGTCCAACTTGTTCAAATCAAGATCTCCGACCAGTCGCCATTCCTGCTCTTGTGTCCAATCCATCGTCTTCCCGCGCGCCTGGAAAAAGGGTTTTTCTACTTCTGCCAAATCATCCCTTTCATCGGACTCACCGTAGATGACCGGTCGACATCCAATCTCCTCGAGCGCAGAGCGACGGATCAACAAGCCATAGGGTTCCCAATCCCAACGACCTAAGTGAGAGCGGAACACACGGCGACTTAAGAGCTCATCTAAACCAACGGCCGAGAAGCTCAGACATCGCTCGTAACCCTGAGTCATCAGCGATGACGCAACCAATCTCTTTTGAGCACATATTTGATTCAGAGAAATCCAAGGTGAAGTGGTGATCGTGCGACCACGAAGCAAAGCATCTGCGACTGACTCAGAAGAACTTGATGTGCGGGTGCAATGTGCCAACCATTCGGTCGATCCCTTGGTTCCCGCCTCGAATGCTGCTAACGAAAAGCAGATCTGGTGGGTACCTTACTGATTATGATCTTCACAACGAAACGCGCTCGCGGAATCACATGAGAGTGTTCTGTCAGAGTCGAGTACATGCCAACCAACCGCGCCGCGGTCCATCCAGTCTTGGACTTTCTCAAGCTCCTTGGGCTTGGATTCATCGATCGCAAGAAATACAGAGCCAAGCGAGAAGTGTTCAGAACGCTGCTCCGAGATTCTTCGCTCGATCAGACTTTCCAGATTCCCACCCTTTCGAACCGACAGACCGAACACTCGATCTGCTAGGCTTATCAAAGTGGCATCGCGTAGCGGTTCTGCCTGTTGCACTGGTTCTGATCCAAGGACAGGAGAAACAAAGAGCAAGCGAGAAGGATCAGGAGAGTCATCGATTTGTTTTAGGCAATCCTTGATCCAAAGCACGAGCTCGTGTTTTGGTCGTGAAAGCTTGAGTTCCACGCGGTGGACTCCGGCACGATGAGCAAACTCTTGTGCAGCGTCTCCGAGCGTTGTTTCGGGATGATAGAGCAATTGAAGGTCATTCGATTTCATATTGCGGATGGCGAGCTCCAGTAGCTGCGGCCATCGCGGAACGTGCTGTTGCCTGCGCCCAAGCCGCGAACAAACGATCGTTGCAAATCGAATGTGTTGCCGTAGCAGAGAAGCATGACAAAGGAACCATCGCGAACCAATCCAACCCGAAACTTGGCGATGAGCGATTTTATCCTTTGCAAGCGTGAATCCGAGATGCGCAATCGGCTCTAGAAAGCACTGGATTTCTTCTGGGAAAAGGAGATCGTTTTGCATCCAAGGTCTCCTTGTCCTATCGCTCTATTTTTTGTTGCGAAGTATCACAAACAAGACGGCAATCAGCACAAGCAAGGGACAGATGCAGGTGGAAAGTACAATCCCTAGGAACAAGATAAGTTCAACGCTTGAAAATCCGAACATTTTGTGGCTTTGCCTCAAGAAGCAATGAGAAGAACCACTATTCTGACGGTTGCTGGAGTGCGATTCAAGTAGAAGTAAATTTCTTTGTCGCTTCGGCCCATGCAAAGGCTACTTTGTAAACCGCATGACAAGCAGGCAGATCGCGATCAGAACCAACCACGGGCAAAAGATGAGTATTCAAGGAAGGCTCGGAATGAGCAGGAAGTAGAACAAAAAGACGTATTCCGCCATGGTCCCGCCAGATCGCCTTATAGGACAGGGTGAGGTCAGGTCCCATGTCCTAGGAGATGTCATATTGTGACATATATGAGGCAATTCTAGTCATGGATATGAGTCATAAGACTATTGAGGTCATGGACATTGTCATTAGTGTATGGATTAGGGAATGACAATGTGTGAGTAGGATGACCATAATTAGGGACTAAAGTGTGACTGAAGTGTGAATGATCCTAGTTAGGGACTAAATAAGGGATTGATATGGGACTGGACTACCACTTGGAGGCTTACAATTTATGTCACAATTTACAATCAAATAATTTTATAACTACATATTTGGAAGAGCACACCAAGAATGATGTATTATTTGAAATGTATACAATGTCAGTTTAAGTCAGTTGGAGACATCTGTCAAGGAATAAACTTCAGAGAGTC
>JBCCEO010000501.1:0-6407 GCA_039030255.1 Planctomycetota bacterium
CGTAATTTTGAACGGCAGGCGGTCGCGCAACCTGCGTGACGATAAGGTCTTGGCGCGCATGAAAGTTGAAGACTTTACCATCATCGACGTTGGAAAGATTGGGATGGTATTCAGGGCGATCACGCCACACCGGCGGAGCGAGCAAGACTAGTTTTCCGATATTGTTCAGTCCTTCGTTGCTGGCAAAGCTAACAACGCTGCAACCGTGGCTGTGGGCGACAAAGTTGTACTTACTGGCAGGATGTTCTTCACACCATTTCAACAAGTCGTCTTTCCCCTGTTCCCTGGCGGCGTCATCAGCAGTTGCTGTCCATCGGAAATAATCTGACCGCCCATACACATCTTCGAAGACATTTGCGCGAAGATAGCGAGCCATTTTGCTGCGAGGGCGATACCAAAAACCAATTGCCCTGGAGAATGTGCCGTGCACAAGGATGGTAATTGACTCAGGAATTCCACCTTTGGGTGCCGAGCTGCTTGTTACTGCGGTTTCCGAATTGCGTTTTCGAGCTGATTTCTTGGCCATGTTGGTTTAGGTGGTTTCGAGGTGTGAAATACCGTTTTGTCGGCTGCCTTCCGTAGTTCTTATGAGCATTTGATAGTATGGATGTTCTAACAATAGTCAAACGAGATCATCAGCTTACCAACGTCGACGCATTTGCGAAGAGGTTTTCCGTTGCTGAGGTGGCAAGTCCACTGTCGGGTGGGCGAGGGACCCCGCTGTAGGTACTTGCCCATCAAAGTAAGGATTCGCTAAGGATTCGCGGACACAGCAGTTCGGCTCGGATACGAGGACGCTGGCTTTTGTGTCGTCCGCAGGCCCGACACGCTTTGGGATCAGAAGATCGAGGATTTTTATACGGTAGCTGAACGATCGACGGCGTTATCGGTGGTCCACCAAGCCAAGGAGGTGGGACTGACAGCGGCCCCGCATTTCAACGTCGGCAAATCGTCGAAGCCTACGGTGAAACGCCCCATCGGCCGCGACGTTCCGGTGGGGGACGTTCAGTGGAATCAGTCGATCCCCGCACGGACGATTCTGATTTCCTTGTCTCTAGTCGCGTCCAAAACGATCCCTTCGAGCCAATGCCGACAGAAGAAGCTAGAGTTGCAGTTTTTTCGCAACTGCGGCGCAGCCCTGGCGTGCGGAGTTCGTATCCAATCGTATCCGATTGAGATCGCGTCAATAGCGGCTCGGTTACGCACCGGCAGCAAGTGAGTCGTGGGTTCAACTCGTTTTTGGATACAAAGGCATGTCAACTCTCGAAACGATGGAAGCGTTGTTAACCGAGCTTCCGCCCCTTTGCCCGCAAATCAATCTGATTACCAAGCCATCCGATGAGACCTGGTACATCAATTTCGAGGACTACGACGTCTACGTTCACTTCTCAGAACTCAAGAAGACGGCTGAGTTTCAGATCACCATCGGGAACACTGACAACCACAACCAAACCAAGTTGCTCAAGCTATTTCTGAACTACAACGCCCTGTGGAAGCAGACGGGTGGAGTCAGTATTGCTTTGAATAATGACGAGAACGCCGTACTCCTGTTCTCCGTACCCGCCGACGGTCTCAGGCCCGGGGCGATTGCGAATATCTTGACTTCCTTGCATCGCAAAGCCGAGGTCTGGAGGGGAGTCATCCATCAGTCAGACGTTCAATCCGAAACAGCGCCGGATGATGCGATGCAGATGATGAACCACCTTCGTGTCTAGCGATCTACCGAAAACAACTTGGAACGGGAGCATTCAATGCCAGAAATTCCGGACAACTCGATCGGGCTGACGGGCACCAGCGCCGAAGCCCTGAAAGAATTCATTCAGAAGCAGAAGGACGACAAGCCGATCCTCTTTAAAAAGGTTGGGCCTAAGTATGAGCTCGGGGGAAGCAATTTTGAACCAAACGACCATAAGGCGACCAAGGAATTCATTAAAGCGTTGCCAGGGCTTACTAACCTCGAGATGTCTGATCTCACTGAAACGGTCGATATGAATGGAACGATTTGGGCCAGCGAATTGAAGGCGATTTGGAACAACAATAATCCGATTGATAACAACCAGAATGCTGTTGCTGATGAGAATAACAACAATCAAGAGAACGGTAACAACGTCGAGCAGATCAATAACGCCGACAACAATGCCAACGGAGTCAACAACAACAACGGAAACGTCAACGGGAACAACGGAAACGTCAACGGGAACAACGGAAACGTCAACGGGAACAACGGAAACGTCAACGGGAACAATAACGTCGGCAAGAAGCCGAAGTTCAGATGGCTACCCGTGAAAACGGTTGTGACGACAAATAACGAAAACGCAGTCCAGCGTTCATTCGGAATGACAAGTGCGGAGCTTGCAAAGCTGTTGACGTACGATCTCAAGTTGCCGGGTGACCAAAACGTCAAAGTTGACGTCAACATCAAGTGGCTCGACGGCAAGTTTGACATTCAGATGAATGCGAAGAATAAGGTAACATCAAAGTTCGAATTGCAACCCGGTAACAAGTGGGTTGTCTCGGACATCAAAGTCGAGAAGCCTGTTCAGGGGCACGGGATCGGAAAGCAATGGATCAATGGGCAATTGCGGATTATCGATCAATTGAAAGCGAAAAAGAACACAGTGATAAAAAAGATGACCCTCCAAGCAAATTTTGCGATGGGGGCCTATGCATGGGCGAAGTTCGGATTCAAGCCCTACAGCGGCGATGCCGAAAACCTAGCGGATGCCCTCAAGGTGCGGCTTGAAGTTCTGACGGACTTGAATACGGCCGAAACGCAAAATGCAGCTCGGCAAGTAAGAGCCATCATTTCGAAGCTGTCGCAGGGGCAAGGCTTTGCCATTGACGAACTGGTGAATCTGAACACCGAGGTCAATTTCATGACGCAGGAAAATCAGGAAGAACCGAATGAAACCATTCGGCAGTTGAGCAGCATCTTTAAGAATGGAAAAGCCCCGATCGGCAAGGCGATGCTTTGTTATCAGAAGTGGAATGGCAAGATCGACATCGATATTAAATCGGAGCGAAAGGCACTCGAAAAATACACCGGCTTCAAAACGTCTTGAGACGGGCGACTCAGTGAGACCGAGCAGACGAAGTCTCGCCACGGTCCGCTCCATCAAGCGATGTGCTCTAACCGAATGTCCCAGGGCATACATTTCCTTGACTAACTGTATAGTACGAGGCATGCGATTGCCTTGCAGCCTGTGAAGTCACTTCAAGGCAAATGGGGTATTCGGAATGTGTATTCAGAGAATTTGGACCAGTGGATTGAATCCGTTCAAGATTTCTGAGGAACTCAGATCCGCTGCAGATTCAGCTATCCAGCGAATCCTTGGGCCAGAATCGGAGTTAGTCGAGCTATGGGACGCGGGCGGTCGAAACGAGGCTTGGCACAATTCCGTTGACGACCTTCGTAAACGAATTAATGGTTAGTCTCTGTTGATTAATTGCGAGCGCCTTGTTTGCTCAATTGATTTCCGAATTGTTCAACAGAGCCTAGGAATTTCTTTGACGGATACAGTTGTCGGCATATGCCGACGGACTCGTGACCTCGCCCAGTACGGGGAGCTCGGAAATTGGAGATGCTCGTCTTTGTTCTCGCTGAGGACAGCGACAAAGGCCTTCTGAGGAATGTTGACGCTACCGAATACTTTCATTTTGGCTTTGCCCTTCTTTTGCTTCTCCAAGAGCTTCTTCTTTCGCGTGACATCGCCGCCATAGAGCTTGGCCGTCACGTCTTTTCGGAATGCTTGGATCGTTGCCCCTGCGATAATGGTTCCACCGATGGCGCCCTGAATAGGAATTTGCGTCTTCCAAACTCGGGACACAGCAGTCTGACGGATTTGCTTTCTTGCAACAGAGCGCTGTGTCCGCATAGACTTCTCCGGGTTTAACACACCGCCCCAACAGAAAAAATCTCAGGCTGGAAGCCTAAGCCACGTGGGGAGTTCGATGCCTCACTTGCACCGGCACAGAAATCTTCAACTCAGAGATTTGCTTCCTGCCGCAAGCTATTGCGGCGGCGTCGGCGGTAAAGCATGATGAAGCCCCACAGCCCAATCGGAAGACAGTAAATCGCCAGCGTTAAAGCGCCACATTGCAGCAATGTCGGAATCGGACTCAACGTACGGCGTTGCAGATTCAATATCATCGTGCTCGTTAGGACGATCAAGTAAATCCAGTACGCTACGACTCCGTAATAGATGACTCCTCCATCTCCTTTTAAGTTTGGAATTAAGACAAAGTGGTAGACGCCGAGCGCGCCGATCAGAAACAGTCCGCTTAGCATCGCGGCGTACAAGTACATTTTCTCTCCGCGGGTGTATCCCACTTCCTCTTGAACTGGAACCTCAGCCCGCCCATAGGGATTGCTCTGACCGATTGAATTCTGTTCACGCTGAGGCTGACTCTCACCTACCAAGTTACTCTCGGCATAAGGATTTCCCTCGCCAGTCGGAACGCCCTTGGCATGCACCGACCTCTGGCAACTGGGACATACGCCATCCTCGTGAACCGTAACGCCAACTTGGCAATGAGGGCATTCAACGAACTCCATTCGACGACTTTCACGCGAGACTTGATTCAGCGATAAAACAGAACCAAGAAGAATACAGAAGAGTGCAGCTGCACACAAGATATTGCAACCAGAGCAACTCGAAACCGCAGCACAAAATTGTCATCCTAGCCTTGGCCAGTGATCCAATTCGGGCAAGCAGCTGGGCATCTCAGATGAACCAGAGGCGGCTAAAGCCTGCACTCCAGCGGTTGTGCCTGAGGTCTCACGGCCAGCGGTTCAAAATTGCGAGAGGAAGCGGCCGAAAGTCCTGACGACGTCCGATACATAGCGATGTGTATTGAATGGTGATTTGGCAGGGGGAATGAGCGGCGACGCATAAGCGGCCGGGTATCTCAGATGCACGTGAGGCGGCTGAAGCCTGCACTCCCGCGGGTGTGCATGAGGCCTCACGGCCAGCGGCTCAGAATCGTAAAAGTAAGCGGCCGAAAGTCTTGACGACTTCCGCTGCAAATCCGTGCGAAATGAAGAAGATCTCAGGCTGGAAGCCTGAGCCACGAAGAAGCCGAAGCCACGGGCCAAAGGAGCTAGGCGCCGATGCGTTTGAGCACGGTTTCGAGCGTGGGACGCAGGGAGTTGCCGCTGTTGCGGATGCCTTGCATTTCCTTGGGCCAAAGATCAATCTCAAGCCGATCCACGGCACCGGAACAACCGACAACAGTAGGAACGGAAAGGGCCACATCCCGCACTCCATAACATCCGTTTTGCACGGTGCTAACGGGAAGAATCTTTCGCGAGTCCAAGAGGATTGCTTCAATGACATCTCGAATCGCGATGCCAACCGCAAAACCAGCTCCACCCTTCTTGCTTATAACTTCTGCTCCAGAACCCTTCGTGCGTTTGAAGAGTTCATTCGCCGAGTTGTTGTTCCAGCCTGGGTATTTGTCCAGTGGCATTCCGCCGATGGCTGCACTGGACCAAATGGGCACCATGCTGTCGCCGTGCTCGCCCAGAATCAATGCTTTCGTCTGAGTCGGCGGCACATTCAGTTGCTGTGATATTAAACTGCAAAATCGAATGGTATCCAGTTGCGTCCCAAGTCCCAGAACCTGAGTTTCTGGCAGACCAAGAGCTTTGGCGGCAACATAAGTCAGGATATCCACAGGATTGCTAACGATCAGAATCTTCGCACTTGGCTTTAGCCCGGCCGACTTGACTTGTTGCAGGATCTGCACGAACAAATCCGTGTTGCGGTTGATCAAATCAAGTCGAGTTTCATCTGGTTTGCGTCTCAGTCCTGCAGTGATGCAGACGACATCGCTGGTCGGAATGTGCTCGTAGGAACCCGAGGTAATCACTTGGTCTGCTACGCTAGGCGCGCCGTGCAAAATATCTAACGCTTGGCCAGCAGCCAATTCGGCGTTGACATCGATCATGGCAATTTCTCGCGCCACCCCGCCGCATTGCAGTGCAAATCCTGCACAGGAGCCTACGAGTCCGCCGCCGCCAACAATGCTTACTTTCATCGTGATTCTCTGGTTCTAATTGAGTTGGGTTGAATTCTGGTCTTGGTGTAGGCACCATCTACTGGCGCTGGGAGAGCTAGTCTCGCTCTGAGCAGTTTTTGCAGCCTGCATTCCAATTAACCTTCCCTCTGGGAAGGTCGTGAGTAATGCGAGCGGGTAGGGGGTGTCTAACTTAGGAGTCTTGCGTTGCAGGTATTTACCTTACCCTCCCAGTCCGAGTTCAACGAGGATTTTCGAGAGGGTGAATGAGCGACGGGGAGGGAATAGCCTTCAGCAAGATCCCTCTCCGAGCCTTATAGCTCGACTCTCACGACCAAAGCAAGCTTCGGTGCCCGGAACCCGCTGCGCGGGAGGGAGAGTAAGTAAAA
>JBCCEO010000502.1:0-6372 GCA_039030255.1 Planctomycetota bacterium
GGAAAAGTTTGCTGCCGTTCTTTAGGCTTCTGCAATTAATCTCGGATTTCTTCACGCTGTTTTGGAGAATAGTCCTTTCCTCTCGATACGCATCTAATCCGAAGTACGCGTGAAACCATAGTCGACCAAATTCCTTTTCTCTAGGAGACAGACCATGGTAAGAAGCTTGGCAACTTTCGGCCTTCTATTTGTTCTAGGCTTGACGAATGAGTCCTTGGCACAATCCATATTGATCGATGATTTCTCAACGGATCAATCCCTAATCGTTAACGGCGGCGTAGACTCTTTAAGCGTGACAGGTGGCGGAATTCTTGGCTCGGAACGCGACGTGGAGGTGGTCGGCGTGGTCGCGTGGGAAACTGACGATGGTGAAACTAGTATCACGCGAAGTGCGACGGGCTTCACTAGTATTGCTTCTGTCGTTTTTGATGGTCTCGACGACGACTCAAGCGTTTCAGATGGTCTCAACGGAGTTGACTTGACTGGTGGTGGATCCACCGATTCATTGGCTTTTAAAATGATTTCCGTTGAAGGGCAAGGTCACGTAACGATCACAGTATTTGATGACGGAACCAACTTCATCAAGAATCAAGATCCAATCCTTTTCGACTCTGCCGGCGATATCATTGTTCCTTTTTCATTTCTAGATTCCACAACAGGAAATGGTGTCGACCTAGGGAACGTAAACGCGATTAAAGTCGACTTTCTTTTTGTCGAGCCGGGAGCGCACAACTTCGTAATCGACGAAATCAGAACCGCCAACTTTTCAGTACCTGAACCAGCTAGTAGCGGAGCACTAATAGGCTTTTCTTTCCTGGCAGTTTACCGACGAACAAGAAGGAAGAGAACTACCGCCAGTCACGACTAAGCTAAGCCATGACGCGACGATAATGCTGGTCGAAGGCAACCAGCATGGGTTCCAATTGCGAGTAAGGACCAGGACGATAGGCGGGTGAGTTGATGCCGTGTTGCGTTAGTTGGCAGACATGCCAATCTTGGCGATTGACTTCATCCCATTGTTCGACCGCGCGCATGACGTCGCCTGAATCGGTCGCGTCTTGAACTAGAAAGTCACATTCGACTTTCGTGCGTGTGTTGCTAATTCGCTGCAGTCGATGCACCATGACGTAATCTGGGTGCGGGCTCAGAAACATGCTTGGGAAGAGTGTGTAGTAGTAAACCGAGTTGCGTTGGAAATCATCGAGTTGCGGCAGCGCCGGGCCAATACTCTTACCATCGACACTAATGGTTGCATAGCCTTCCGTCAGTCGCATAGGGCCGCCAAGAAAGGCACCGGTCTCCAAGTCGTTGGTTGCCGACTTGTAGGGCGACATCTGATTTAAGCGTGGGTGCACGGTCGGGCAGTGATAGCACTCGCTGTAGTTCTGAAACACGAGCTTCCAGTTGGCATCGACTTCGTAGTTCAACGTATGTCCCACGTGAAGGTCGCCCATATTCCAAGGTTCGACCATTTCGATGATGGCAGCGAAGTCTTCAGAGAAGTGTTGTTTCTTGCGTTCAAGATGGACCAGCAAGTAACCGCCCCATTCGACACAGCCTGCTTCGAAGAGCCCAAAATCCTCGCGTGCAAATCCTTCGGTGGTGTTCATGTTGGGAGCACCAATTAAACAGCCATCCAAATCATACGTCCAAGCGTGATACGGACATCGAATGCAGGAATTCTTCAGCTTGCCGGAATCTGCTTCGATGACTCGCGTTCCGCGGTGGCGGCATAAGTTGTGAAAAGCGCGGTATTCATCGTCTTCTGTTTTGGTCAGCACGAGATCGTGGCCAGCAAGATGCACACGCAGAAAGGAACCTGCAACCGGAAGGTTTTCTTTGCGAGTGACACAGATCCAATTCTTTGAGAAGATCTTTTCGTCCTCGAGCTGACGAATGTCGTCGCCTACAAAGAACTCGCGCTCAAGACCGAATTGGAGAGGGGAAGTCATCACGGGCTCTCTGGTTTTCACGCTCGCCGATTGCCCAGCCGCTTGTTCGAATCGGGCACCAAAATAAAACAAGCTCCGGAGTGCTCGGAGCTTGTGTTTAAGATAGCAACTTTTCTGGGCTAGCAACTCAAAGAGGCTTGCCAATCGAACTTACTCGGCCGGTTCCGACTTCGCACCTTCTTCGATCACCCATAGCTTGGTTGGGCTTTCGGTCATGTAATAAAGTCGACCATTGGTAGCAACCGGGGTGGTCCGAATCTTGGTTCCGTCGTCGTGCTCGATTTCAGCAAGAATGTTGAGTTCTTTGCTGTGCTCGAAGACAAACAGGATTCCATCGTCATTTCCCACGAATACTTTGCCATCGACCAAATAAGGGGAAGACCAAGTGTTGGAGAACATGCTTTCGGTCCAATACATCTTGCCAGTTTGCGCGTCGAGGCAGTGTACGTGTCCGCCGAGTTCCGCGACGTACAGCAAGTCGTCTTGAATGGCACAAGTCGACATGCTGCGTCCGAAGTAGTAGGTTTCGCCAGTTGGACTTGGCTTTTCTCGAGTGGCTGGTCCGCCATAATGCCAGATTTCAGCCGAGTCAGGATTGTCCTTCTCTTCTACTTCATCGCCATTTCGGGAGACTTCAAGGGTAGGAGAAACATCTTTGTCCTTGTTCGTAGGCTTCTTCGTGATGTCGATGCAGTACAAGTGGCCAACTCCCGTGTCGTGCTCGGGGTCCTGGCCAACGCTGATGTAGAGCTTGTCGTCGTAGATTACAGGAGTTGCTACAAAGTCATTTGCAGTTCCGCGACCACCGAGTTTGTAGACGGCGTCTTTAGGATTGCAATCGAACTTCCAAAGCAGCTCGCCCGATTTGGGTTCAAAGCTATAAACCCAACCGTCTCCTCCTGGGAAGATGATTTGCGGTTCGCCATTAGGCTCGGCGTAAGCCGGATTCGACCACTGGCCGTGCATAATGTTTCGGAACGATTCGCTAGGAAGGCTACTGCTCCACAGCACTTCGCCGTTGTTCTTATTCAGAGCCAAAAAGCTGGGAGCTTGCTCGGAAGGAACTCGCAGGTGAGCTGCATCCACACCGTTACTGGTGATTAGGAACAGCGTGTCACCTAGAATCAAAGGCGAACATGTTGCAATGTTATGTGGAAAGACATTGAGTGGCTTGCCAATCATGTCGACCTTCCAAATGATCGCACCATCATTGATGTTCGCGCAGATGACTTCGCAGCGATTTCCGATGTAATAGAAACGATCGCCTTCAATCGCGGGTGTTGAGCAAACGCCTTGTTGGGGCCAATCCCAGACGCGACCGGCGGCCAATTTGTCGTGCACGATCTGCCATAGAAAGCCTCCGTCGCTTTCGTTGAAGCACATCATGACGCCTTTGTCGCCAGTGATCTCCTCATTGCGCGGGAATTCGTTGTTGGTGCCTACCAGAATTTTGCCATCGCTGACGACAGGCCCGCCGTAGGCTCGCGAGCCGAGTTGAACCGAATATTTGACATTCTCACCTTCGAAAATGTCCCAGCTTTCCGGAATTCCAGTCGCGTGCGGGTTTACGAAATTCCGTTTTAGGTGGCCCGCATACATGGGCCAATCCTTTTTGGGTGGTTCAAGATTCTCGGTTTGGGCTTCGACCCTCGAGTCGACTCCCCCAACAATTACCAGTGAGACTGCTAGTAGGAGCAGTGCCTGACAGTAACGCATTGTTATTCTCCGTGAGTTCGGCATTTGCCGATGGATTAATTTGTTTTGAATTGCAGGGTCAAATTTGCACTATTTGATCGAAACATTGTCGTAATAAATTTGAGTTCCCAGGGCGGGAGGTTTGATGCCTTGGGCCGATCCATAAATTCCTGGAGAACCAGACCGGTTTGGATTGGAGTCTTCCAGTTCGATGGTCCAGTCGGTAGGCTCTGCTTCACCCTTAACCCAGACCTTGCCCAATACCTTGGCAGAATCTTCGCCGACTTCGACGCTAAGCTTCATGCGATACCAAGTATCTGGTTTCCAATCGTACTTGATTTCCGCCGAGACGCGAGGAATGGCGTCCCAGGCAGAAACTCGCAATTCTTGCTCGTTACCTACTAGCTGCAGAATGTAACGGTTCGCGGTCAAGCCCATGTTAGGCATCGCACTGTCAACCTGCTCGCCCATGACGTCTGCTTCGACCGTGTAACCGTTCATGTCTGGCGTGCCAGCAAATGCATACCATTGACGATAAAACGGAACGGCAATCTTGGCAGTCTTCATTAACACTGTGTTGCCGTCGTCCAACTTGGTTGTGACGTAACGCAGTTGCGTATTGGTCCAACCGCCAGGAACCAAGCCTGGAGGAATCGATTCGAAGTCTTCGGTGTATGGAAGTGTAGGTACTTGTCGGACTCGTACTTTGGCTTCCAAGTCGCCCGCCTTGCAGACGATCACGCCTGCTTGCCCTTGGCCCGAGGAAGAAGCGGTAAACACGTTGCCCTTCATGGTGCCTTCGAGGATCGGACGCTTGGCGTCAGGCGAAAGACCCGCTCCACCTCCCATGGCAGCCATGCTGAAGGTTGGTTTGGCCGGGCCGATCAAGTTTCCGTTGGCGTCGAAAAAGTTCGCCTTGAGCTCGATGGACTCACCGGCTTTGAGGGTAACTTCCGCGGGAACGACTTGGAGATGAGCCGGAGACTCCTTAGATCCGCTGACACCAGCCGCAGGAACTGCCGCAGACAAAGTTCGCGTTTTTTGTGGCGGTGCGTGGGCTCCCAAGCAGTAGAATTCTTCGGTCGTGCCAAAGTAGACGCAACCATTCGAGATCGCGGCGGAGCCTTGAACTTCCACATCGAATCTTGGGTCGGCTGGCTGGAATTTGCGGGTCGACATGCGCTTGCCGGTTTCCGCATTCATGATTTGGAACATGCCTTCGACAGCGCTGACATAAATCTTGCCATCCCCGAAAACGGGAGAGCTCGTGCAGTTGCGTCCAAACTTGGAACGCCAAAGTCGCTCACCGGTCTTGGCATCGTAGCAGTACAAATAGCCCTGACGTGAAGGAATATACAACTTGCCGTCGTAGAGCATAGGCGAAGGATACTTGAACTCAATCCCGTCCAGCTCCCAAACGATTTCTGGCGTACCGCTTTTCAGCTCCAGGCAGGCCAAACGTCCAACCGTAGCGCGGCCGGGAATCTCTTCTCCGTGAGCACAGTAAAGACGAGTTCCATCGATGATTTGTGCGGGGTTCATCGCACCATTGCCGAAAGGAAAACTCCAGACCTTTCTCCCCGTGTTGACTTGGAAGGCGTGGATGTTGCCGTCGCCGCCACCACTGATCAGCACGCGTTGGCCGTTGAGCGTAGTCACGATCGGAACACATCGATAAGAGTTTGATGGTCGAATACCTGTTGTGTTCCACCAAACGATTTCACCCGTATGCTTGTCAAAAGCAAAGAAGCGGCATCCGCCACCACCTTGGGCACCCCAGTTGGAGCTAAGCATGCTGATCATGACTAGGTTGCCATCGACAACAGGGCTCGTAACACGACCGCCATAGCCAGTAATCCTTCCCAGTTCCTCGGTCAAGGATTTTTGCCATTTGACTTCCCCCGTTTCGCCATCAAAGCAGAACAAGAATCCTTGCGTACCATGCACATAAACGTTCCCTGTTTCTTCATCACCAGCAGCGACCGTCCAGCCGAGTCGAACACTCACGATTGGAGTGAAGAAGATGCTGAAGCGGTGTTCCCAGACAACGTCGCCCGTCTTCGCGTCCATGCAAACGACGCGTTCTTGTTCTTGTTCGCCTTCGCCAGTACGGCTGATGATATACACCTTGCCGTTCATAACGATGGGCGTCGAACGGCAACTAATGTCTTTCTTCATCCAAAGAACGTCGTTGACGTCATCGGGAAGATTCTTTTCTGTCGATACGCCGTCTCGATTTGGACCACGCCAATTGGTCCAGTCATCCGCAACGGAGGCAGAGGCAACAACGAGCATGGTCAGGGTGCTAACGGCTAGCGACCAAGGCTTCCAGAGATTGTTGGGTTTCATGTGAATGGGTTTCCTATGCGTTTTTCCTAAGCGGTTACTCTGTAACAACAGATTCTGTAATGTGTTTTGAAGTCGGTTCAAAGGATGCGTGCAATTGTTTGCGTTTTTAACCGGGAAGTTACTTGATTTCGAAACTGTATAGCAACTCTTGGTCGCGCAGGTAGAGTCGGCCACCGGCGATGACTGGGTGTGTCCAAGATCTGCCGCCGGGAGCCCGTTGTTCCGATGTTTCTGGGAGTGTAAAGCTGCCCTTCATGGTCCAATTTTCGCCGGAGGCCTCTACCAGTGCAACTTGGCTTTCCGTTTGGCCAAATAGATACAAATGTCCATCGGCGTAGATGACCGAGCCATCCTCGATCGTGCCGCGCTCTTCCCC
>JBCCEO010000503.1:0-6337 GCA_039030255.1 Planctomycetota bacterium
AATAGTATCTGTAATTCCATCGATCAGATCAACGTCGGTATCCATATCAAACTGCACGCGTGACCTCTTTTGATCGGATTGATGGAAATACAGATGAATAAAACAACGGATCTGGATTCCGCAAGTCGTAGGGATAGCCAAGACGAAAAGTTAGTTTGCTTTCCAATCTCACGACTGTTGCATATTGGATCCCGAATGTCGCGCGGATCAAATTCACGGCTATAAAAATCGAGTAGATGATGCTAGCGGTGAATGAAATCCTAATTGGCGTCCAGTCGACTCCAAACAGTGCGACGGAGAAGAAAGCCATAAATCCAATTATGCCACTCCACCCAACAAATAACTTGTCAGGATCCTTTTTGACCTGCCAAACGACCGAATCAGCGTGTTCCTGAACAGAATTGTCTTTGATAAAATTCATGAGAAAAATGGAAAGTCAAAGTCGCTGTACCCACGGTTAAAAGGTTGAGAGAAGATTGAAGGATGCCACGCATGTGCAGAGCTAACTGCACCTTGGCGCTATTGAGAACGCCCCAGAATTGCCTCCGAATTATGTGGATCTGAATCCGATTCGAGCTGGACACGCATCGGCAAAACGACCGGCAGCTTCTATCATCGGACATCGTTTTTAGGGAGCCGATATGGCCGCAATTCGATTCGATCAATGAGCACGGTCTGGTCTCGTTCACCGAACAGGAAGGACAAGCGAACATCATCGACTGCCTTGCCAGCGTGGCTGAAGTCAACGAAGTATTCCAGCTTCCCCCGCTGAATCTCAATTGGTTTGGATGTCCAAATCCTATCCAGCGGCTGTTCCGCGTTGGACAGGCTGACCCGGACGACTCCTTCGCCGTGAATCACTTTTGCGAGAAACGAGATTCGATACGTCACTCCGCTGGCCACGGTAATGAGGTGTCTGCCTGGCGGACTCCCCTTTGATCTTTGCGTTTGCTGATAAACCTCCGCCTGTGGAGATTTTATGGCCTCTACCTGGAGCGCTGTCGAGCCACTTAAGCCAGCATTTCTTGCGAGAGAGACTTTCACAGATCCCTGGTTGGACCAGTTATTCGTCCCCCAACCGAACTCGGTATTGACCAGCGGTGACATTGGCGAAACGGGTGGAGTCTCAACCCCGGTGAGAACATCCAGCGCTGTTGGGTTCCAGCCATTTTCCGAATGCAGGATGTTGAACCCCCACTGATTATTGAATCCGGCGCAATAATACATCCATCCAATGTTGAGCCGCGCGCATTCGTCTTTCACAAACTTCAGATAAGTCTCAAAGTCTTCGGCCGTGTGGCACGGCGGTGCCCACGCCCCCCATTCGCTAAGCAACACAGGCTTATCCCACCGCGCCGACCATCGGTCTGCGTGCGACATCAGGGTTTTGACTTCACTGCGCCAATTCGGAAGGTCATTCAAACTCGTATTCCAGTGCGTGAATCCGTCGGGGTGATACATGTGGAAGACGCCGACCGTGTTTGCGTCATCTTCGAAGCCTGTACCGTCGTCCAACTGATAGGTGAGGTGCATCGGCGTCACGTATTCCTCCAGTTCACGCGCTCCGTTAAAGCCAGGTCCGCCGATTGCCAGCACTCGATTCGGATTCGTCTTTCTGATGACCGGGATTGCCGCATTGAGATACTTCATTACAGTACCTCCGTCCTTGAGAGCGTGTTGCTGACCCGGCTCCACAAAGAGCCCCGCGGGTTCGTTCAACAACTCGAACACAAGATCACTTGAATAGTCTTGATAGTGCTCCGCGATCCCCTTCCAAACAGAAACGAACTCATCCAGACCCTCGTCGGGATTGCTTGCCCAGTTATCACTCCCCCACATGCAAATGACGACGACCAACCCACGGTCGAACGCATCATTGATCCTCACTTCGTAGACTGCCGGATCATCCGCCGCAGAGATACAGAAACGGACACTCTTAAACCCGGCAGCCTTGACGGCGTCATACTGAGCAGGTTCGTATAGAAACTTGTCCGGTGAACCAGGTTCAGGCAACGAGAAATCGACATTGATACCTGACGCAAGACGCTGAAGAATGCTCTGTCTTTTATCCGAATCAAACGGTTGTAAAGCTACAGCGTCAACTGCGAAAGCTGTAATCGCGATAATTGAGAGGAAGTGAATTTGCAAAGTCAAGTTGCTCATGTTGAGTGCTGGCCTATTTCGCGTCTGAATTGACTCGCATCAATTATAAAGAGGGAGGTTAAACGGTGCCACGCATGTGCTGGGCTAACCTGGGCTAACTTCACCTTGGCGTTATTGAGTGCTGACTCATTTTCTTCCACTGAACGCAAACTCAATTGCATCGCCTGTCTCTTTCTTTTTCGAGCGCAAAAATCGATGCCCAAACCATCACGTAGCGGAACTCGTCAAGAGTTTCGGCCTCTTCTTCCACTAACCGGCCGCGTCAGCTAGGCACCCCACCACCTCTGCCCGTGGCTTAGGCTTCCAGCCTGAGATCTTCACACGCATCACGCCAACTTCGCCCTCACATTATCCGCTCAGAAGCTCGGCATTTCTCGCGCCGCGAATGTGAGTACGAAGCTGGACTGATGTCAGCTATCGCTTGATCTGAAAGCTCGCATTGAAAGTTTCACATTTTCGCCTCGTCAGATGTTTTCGAGGCGAACTCGACTGCGCAATCGGTTGCTTCTTGCAACAACACTCGTCGCAACAACGCCTCCTTTTTGCGTACTTTCTTAATATGCCCGCGGCCGCGTCGCCGGTTCTCTGTCTCAGGCGTATAGAATGGTTAATCCGTTTTGCCTTTGAAACGGCAAAGATTGAATCGAGCATCTGCCTTCTCGTCTCGATCCACTTCTTTCGCGCCCCAACCAAGTGCGGTGCCCTCGTTTTACTCAATGAATGGCGGAGGGTCGCCAGTTAATGGCGTCTGAAGCTGAGAACGGCGGAAGTGAATTTACAAAAGGGAATCATGATCGTCCGGTCCTGCCGCTTGCCCAAGTTAATGAGCGAAGAGATTTGTGACCGACGATCCAATCAACAAGCCTGCTTCTGTTTTCTCTGTATTTCCTACACCTTGAACCTGATCAAGATTGTGGGTGCCTCGGCTTTTCGTCGATGCAAAAGAAGGGAACGCTGTTGCCCCCAGCTAGTGCGGGTTGCATCTCCCCACTGGAGACTGCGCCAAAACGCGATGGTTTCGAAATCTCATTTTGTTAAGAAGCTTTCAGTGAACGATTTGCGTGCATCGGAAGATTCGAGAGGAGTCGGAGAAGGACAGCACCTCAAGTAGCAGAGTTGTTGATTAATTATAGCGTATTGTATTGACATGCTGCTGGTCGGCGGTACGTTAAGGACTTCTTTCACGGTGCATTGGTAAGTAGAGCAATGTTGGAAATCCGTCGGAACGCGAATCGTTTGGGGTTAACTCTAGTAGAAATCCTGGTTTCAATCTCGGTGATCGGGATTCTCTTGGGGCTACTTCTCCCAGCAGTTCATGCCGCGCGTGCCAGCGCCCGCCGCGTGAGTTGTATGAACAATGCAAAGCAAGTGGCGCTAGGGCTTCACAACTTTGAGGCTGCCCATGCAAGACTACCTCCCGGCACTGAGTTGCCTCCTACAGACACACTTTTTCGGAGTTGGCTAAGCCACACGCTGCCCTTCATCGAGCAGGATGCCATTTACAAGAATCAGTTGGCGGCCTACGAAGCCACCGCGAACCCTTTCAATGTAGTTGAGCACGAACATTTGGCGACACGGATACCGGCGTTCATGTGCCTTGAAGATGGGCGGATCAGTGATGTGACGATCGCTGCAGAAAGCGGCTACATCGTCGGTTTGTCTTCCTACCAGGGGAATCTCGGGACAGACTACGAGTCTCGCGATGGTGTGCTCTTTGGGAATTCTCTGGTGCGTTTCCGCGATGTATCTGATGGCCTTTCGAATACTTACGTGTTTGGCGAGCGTCCACCGTCCAAGGGGTTTGATTATGGTTGGTGGTATGCAGGCGCAGGAGCTGGCGACGGCACTCTCGATCATACGCTTGGTGCCCTTGAAACTGCAAACAGTCGCTTTGCTTCGTGCGGTGAAGAGTTTCGCTCATTTCGCGCGGGCCGTTGGGACCGGGAATGTGATGCTCTTCACTTTTGGAGCATGCACTCTGGTGGAGGACATTTTGCCTTCTTGGATGGGAGAGTTGAGTTCCTCTCCTATGACTCGGCTCATATCTTGCTTGCGCTAGCGACTCGCTCAGAGAACGATACTTTTGTAGCTAGGGGACGATGAGTTGAGCAGGGAGTCCTTTAGAGCATCCAATAGTCTTGATACGTTGACTGTATTCACGTTTGGTGCAATTGCAGGTTTGTTGCTGGCGAACGTTGTCTTCCAAGGCGAGGGGCTCGCAAGCCAAGCGGTCTCCAGCTTCTCGGAGATTTCGGCTGGCGTCGTCATCCGAAATCCAAAGTTGGAGTTTCAATTTGCCGAATCGGAGGGACAAGTGTTCTTTGGATTCGAAGTTACGAATAATTCTCGGCAGGATGCTAAAGTGGTCGGATTTGAAAATAGTTGCACATGTAACACCATCGACCAAGAATTTCCTTTTACGATACCTAGCGGTCAGTCGCGCTTCGTAACGGGTAAGTTGGATACGAACGGACTTTCAAATGCGTTTACCGTACAGTCGCAGCTGTTCTTGAGGACGAAATTCCGAACTCACCAAATTTGAGATCCAAGTTACCCGCCGGTAGCACAGACAAGGTGTATTGATAGCTGCAGCGTGCAGCTACTGATCTTGGTTCTTGACTAGGAGTTGAATTCTGAAGTCTTGTGTTCTTGCCCTTGTGTTGCTCTTGGGCTGTTCATCCTTGGCCTTAGCTGTTGATGTCGAAGAGCTGCCAATTCCGGTGGATACTTGCAGTGGTTCAAATCAGCCCTGCGCAAACCCGGCCTATAAGTGCGAGAGTCCACCAAAGTGTCTTCCTCACGGTGCAAACTATTGCGCCTGCCAGAACTAGGCACAAACTGAGGCACAAACTGAGGCATTAGTTGGGCTCCTCCGCTGAGGCAGGTACTAGACTGTGGGAGAATTGCCCACAGTCTTTGGTGTATATAGCTTTGAAGAAGCGAGTGTTTACCATGAAATCTGTTGGTTGGGTGTGTGGGCTGACCTTATTTTTTCTGTCGTTCTGTGCAAAGCTTGAAGTCAAAGCGCAGAATCTTCCCGAAGCCTTCGTGGACGCTATGCAGGCCCGTTCGGCACGCCTCAGTGCGATGCAGGTAAGCATTGAAGATGGGCCACTTACAGGAACAGTGTACTGTTCTCGCCACGGGACAATGTCAGAATGGGTCAACGAGGAGAGTAAGGTCGTTACGCGAACGGTCTCCAATCCAGATTACTCGTTTCAGGTCAAGGAGAAAAACGGGAAGTACTTTTTGTCAGGGGTGCGCAAGCCTGGAGGCAAGCGTACAAATTTTGAGAAGTTGCTCGCCGCTGACCTTGAGTTGATCCTGCCAGAAACCAATTCTTTCGGCGTCGACATCATGGAGTTCGATGATCCGCTGCAGTTTTCAGTTGAGTCTACTGGGTTGGACTACGTGAGTCTAAAGTGTCTCTTGCAAAACCACGAATTCCTAGTTCTGGATGGGATTTATACGTTACGTTATGATCCGCAACGTGACAATCGACGGGTCGGTGCATCACTAGAGCACCCGACGCGACAAACAAAAATTGAAATTCAGTACAGTCCGCATCCAGAATGGGAGTATTGCCCAAGCGTCTTGGAAATCCGCAGTGAATATCCTGGTTATCCCGAGAGCGCGCAACGCTATAAGCTTCTTCCACCAGAGAAAGCAACCGTTAACGCAGCGGAGTTTCGCTTACCCTTCTATGGAATTGAGGAGTCTGCGGTTGGAATCAGCTCACGTTCTCCAATGAGGTTAGCGCTGGTCGTCATGCTAGCGGTATCGAGCGGTATTGTCTTCTTAGTTTGGCGAAAGATGCGATAGGGGCTCATGCAGCTGAATCATGGCTTTGGCAAATTTTTTGCCGTGAAGGAACTGTGAAAGAACTGGGTGCACAGCTGAAAGAACTGGGGGCACAGCAGTTTGAAGGAGTATTTCGTTGGCCCAAAAGAGTGGCTTCTCACGCATGCAACTCTGGCAATTCCTTCGGTGTCGCAGCACAATAGATGGAGGCACTGCACCACAACGGAGAAATCAAGAACATCCGTTCTGGGGAGAAGACTCAAAGCACACTGGTCATTGGAGAAGGTGGCCCTAAGTTGTGTGAGCATGCCTGTTGGAGCTCATTTTGAAATGGACTTTGCAGTGTCGGCGCAGAAGTACACACTGATCGCGC
>JBCCEO010000504.1:0-6333 GCA_039030255.1 Planctomycetota bacterium
CTCACATCCGTGTCAGTTGGCAGGGGAGCCGTGAACGAGGGCGTCAACGACGTGCGACATGGGATGGGGCTGTTCGTGTGGAGGGCTGTCGCTTTATGGTGAAGGTTCTCAGTTCATGGGCGATTTTTACCAAGTCAGCAATCAAATCACACTCGGGAAAACCGAAGACGATTTGCTGACGACTGTCCATGAAGTTGTCCCGCGGATCATTGAATACGAACGCCGCGCACGAGAGTATCTCGTCAACGAGAGTGAGCAAGATCTGCACGACGACGTTAGTCGTGCCTATGGAATTCTTTGCACGGCTAAGAAAATCAGTAGCGAAGAAACGCTACACTATCTATCCAAAGTGCGTATGGGCGTGAATTTGGGGCTGATCCGCTCGATCGAAATGGAGACTGTGAACAAGCTCTTCGTACACACGCAACCTGCTCACTTGCAAAAATTACACGGGACACGACTTTCAGTCGCGGATCGTAACATAGAACGCGCAACCTTCCTACAAAACCACCTAGTACCCAAGGGTGGTAATGGTGCCAATAACTAATCTTTTCACCATGGCCTCGCTGTTTCCTTTAGACGCGTTCACTAAGCTAGTGAACCAACAGTATGGTATGGCCGCCGCCAGTACGGTGAGAGCGGTTGGCGCCCTTGGAGATTTAGCCCGTTTGGACACCAGCCCAAGAGATCAGGTTCAAACCGAGAAAGCGAGCAGGCAATATGAGTGACAGTTCTTCTGAAGGTCAAGTCGATAGCGTGATGGTGGAGTCGCGTCTGTTCCCACCGAACGAAGAATTCGCCGCCAAGGCTCAAGTCAAGAGTATTGACGAATATCAGCAGCTTTACGACAAGGCGGCCGCCGATCCCGAGGCGTTTTGGGCCGATGAGGCGCGAGAGCATTTGCATTGGTTTGAGCCATTCACGGAGACCCTGGAATGGGACAACCCTTTTGCAAAGTGGTTCGTCGGAGGGAAAACAAACGTTTGCTACAACTGCGTGGATGCCCATGTTGCCGCGGGCAATGGCGATCGCACCGCAATTTTGTGGGAAGGCGAACCCGGCGACACACGAACTTTGACCTATGCCGAATTGCTGGCGGAGGTATCTCGTTTCGCGAATGTGCTCAGAAAAGTTGGCGTGCAGGCTGGGGACGTGGTCAGCATTTACATGCCAATGACTCCTGAGCTAGCCGTCGCGATGTTGGCTTGCGCTCGTGTTGGCGCTGTTCATTCCGTCATTTTTGCGGGCTTTTCTGCTGAGGCAATTGCAGATCGCAACAATGATGCAGGTGCCAAAGTGCAGCTTACCAGCGATGGACTGCATCGGCGCGGTAAGGTTCTGCCACTCAAGGAAACCGTGGACGAAGCTTTGGCGAAGAGTCCTAGCGTGGAAACGTGCATTGTCCTCAAACGCGTCGGTAATGACGCACCTATGACGGCAGGTCGTGATCACTGGTGGCATGAACTCTGCGATTCTGTCGACGTTGAGTGTCCCGCGGAACCGCTTGATAGCGAAGCTCCACTTTTTATTCTCTACACAAGCGGTTCCACCGGCAAGCCCAAGGGGATTCGCCACACCACAGCGGGCTACAACTTATATGCAAAACGCACTTTCCAGTGGGTCTTCGATCACCGCGAAGACGATATCTATTGGTGCACGGCGGACTGTGGCTGGATCACAGGACATAGCTACATTGTATATGGTCCGCTCTCCGCCGGTGCAACGATGCTAATGTATGAAGGTGCACCTAACTTTCCTGCTGAAGATCGTTTTTGGGAAATCGTCGAGAAATATAAGGTTTCGATTCTCTACACCGCACCAACTGCCATTCGGGCTTTTATCAAATGGGGCGATGAGCATGTTGAAAAGCACGATCTCAGCAGTTTGCGACTGCTCGGTAGCGTTGGTGAAGGAATCAATCCAGAAGCATGGATGTGGTACCATGAGAAGATTGGCGGCGGCCGCTGCCCCATCGTTGATACTTGGTGGCAAACTGAAACTGGCGGCATCATGATGTCACCTCTACCCGGGGCTATTGCGACCAAGCCGGGTAGCTGTACCAAACCACTTCCCGGTGTTATCCCAATCATTGTTGACGACGAAGGCAATGAAGTGCCACAGGGGCGCGGCGGAATGCTCTGCGTCGACCATCCCTGGCCTGGAATGTTGCGTGGGATTTGGGGCGATGAGGAGCGCTTCAAGGAGCAGTATTGGACGAAGGTGCCCGGCAAGTATTTGACCGGTGATAACGCTCGCCAAGATAGCGACGGGTACTACTGGATCATGGGACGCATCGACGATGTGATCAATGTTTCAGGCCATCGACTGTCAACTATCGAAGTCGAGAGTGCCCTAGTTTCTCACCCTGCTGTCGCGGAGGCCGCCGTGGTCGGCAAGCCCGATGAAATCAAGGGACAGGCCATCGCTGCCTTCGTCACTCTGTGCGATAGCGACCCCGATGAAGAACTCCGAAATAACTTGCGACTGCACGTGAGAAAAGAGATTGGCGCTCTGGCACAACCGGACCAGATTCGATTCACTGGAGCATTGCCGAAAACGCGGAGCGGCAAAATCATGAGACGCTTACTCCGTGATATTGCTTCCGGCAAAGAGCAAAGCGGCGATACCTCGACGCTCGAAGATTTCTCTGTTCTGGCTTCACTGCGAGATGACGAAGAATAAGAACGAAGGACGCAGGCCATGAGAGCAATTCGCGTTACGATCTGGAACGAATTTCGTCACGAGAAAACCAAGGATGAGGTGCGAGCCATTTATCCCGACGGAATGCACGTCATCATCGGTGAAGCATTGCAAGAACATTTGGGTGCTGCTGTCGAGCTTCGTTACGCCACGCTGGACGAGCCGGAACATGGGCTGAGTCAAGACATCGTTTCCGGGACCGACGTTATGCTGTGGTGGGGGCATATGGCGCATGACCAAGTCGCCGACGAAGTCGTTGAACGCGTCCGACGTCGTGTGCTCGAAGGCATGGGACTCGTCGTTTTGCACAGTGGGCATTACGCCAAGATCTTTCGCTCCCTGATGGGCACCGAATGTATGCTCCGTTGGCGTGAAGCGGGAGAATTGGAACGCCTGTGGATCACTGCTCCCGGACATCTTATTCTGGATTGCATCGAAGGCGATTACTTCGAGCTACCTCAAGCGGAAATGTATGGCGAGCATTTCGATATTCCTGAACCCGATGAATTGCTTTTAATGAGTTGGTTTGCTGGCGGTGAGGTCTTTCGAAGCGGCTGCACCTTCAAGCGTGGGCAAGGAAAAATTTTTTATTTCCGGCCCGGACACGAGACCTATCCGATCTACTTCGACCCCAATGTCCGCCGCATATTGGCGAATTCAGTGCGATGGGCTTGTCCTTCCAACGGCAACTATCAGTTTGATGCAAGGCACATACCTGAACCGCTCTCTCGACTGGACTAGCAAGTTTTTTTTGAAACTTGCCCGTCCAAAGACTCATTCGCCTGCTTGCCCCAGTGCCAGCGAGAGCTGAGTTCTGACGCAATTTTACTCAACTCATACGTAGCGTCGTGAGGCATTTATCTGCAAAACCGATGCACGCTAGATTGATTTGCAGCGCTATAGCGATGTACTTTCTGCTTGCTGGTCGGGAAGCCATACCGCGAAGGTCGACTCAAAAATCTCGCGGCAGCGGCTTCGGACTTCGTTGCATCGCGCGTTCAACTCGGCTGCGTTCAGAGCTAATCCATTTCGCGAGCGTAGCAGGAAGCAAAGTTGCTCCAGTTCGGCTTCCGTCTTCGGGATTTCGTGACGAGCCGAAAGATTCATAAGGCGGATACCGGATTCAACACTTCGCAAAAACCGATAGTTCTCTTGCATTTCTTGCGCGGTTGCTGTTTCCAAGACCCCAGCCGTTTGCAGTCGTTCGATCGCTTGGATTGTGCCTGGTTCAATCACGCTCGGATGCTCTTTCACATGCAGCAGCTGCAATAGCTGCACCACGAATTCGACATCCATGGTGCCGCCGATGCCGCGTTTCAGATTATCGGGCGACGCGTCCTTTTCTAATTGTTTGCGATGTTCGTAGATTTGGGACGCACAGTCGTATTCGCAGATGTGTGTGTTAAGTACTTCACGCACTGCATTCATGACGTCGTCCCTGGAAGCTTGCGTGCCCCAAATAGGTCGCGCTTTGCAGAGTGCTTGGCGTTCCCAGATTTGGCCGCTTCCCGATTCAAAGTACTGCCTTAGATCTTCAACAGAAATGGCAAGTTGTCCGCTTCGCCCCAGTGGCCGGAGTCGAACATCGACGTCGTAGAGTTTGCCTCCAGGCCCGCTGCGAGTTACCGAGTGGATTACACGCTGACAGAGTTGATTAAAAAAATGGCGATTGGTCGTGGATTCGAAACGACGATTGGGAACCAAACTCTTGGTGGACCCTGCACCGTCGAAAAGGAAGATCAGGTCAATATCGCTGTGGTAATTAGGCTCGCGCCCACCAAGCTTTCCGACGGCTAGTACGACCAATTCTGCTGGTTCTTCGACGCCTGTGTCTGGATTGCTGATCGAGGGAACGCCTAGTTTTTGCACCAAACGGTGGAATTCATGATGGATAACTTGTTCCATGCAGACTTCAGCGATGTCCGCCAGTGACGCATGCGTTTGGCCAATTGTGGCCTTGCCCAATATGTCCCGTACACCGACGCTCAGGTGCATCGAGCTTTTGAAGTTGGACAGCATCGGGCCAATTTCGACTGCCCCACGACAGAGCAAATCCAATTGCTCAGCCATTTCTTCATGACTGGGCAAATGCCCAAGCATGAGCGAATCGAGTAGCTCGTCGATCATACCTGGGTGACTCGTCAGGATACTGGTGAGATACGGACTGGTGGCGCACAGACGCAGGCATAGTTCCATTGACGGTGGATTAGCGCTGAATAACTCCCATAGGACTGCTTTTCCCCCTAGCGAATCCGTGACATTGGCGAGGCTGATTAGGGTCGCGTCCGGATCAGGTGTAGAGGAAATCGCGAGCAAGAGCTTACGAGCGATGGCGGCCAGGAAGTGTCGCGACCTGCGCGTGGACAGAAACGGAATGGACTCGCGTGCAAGCTCTTGCAAGTGTCGGTAGGCTGCGGCGCAGTCGCGAAATCCGAAGGGCTCCAAAGTGTTTTGGATGATTTCTGGGTCTGGTTCGGGGTCCAGGATCAGGTCGCTCTCCGCAAAAGCCAGCTGTTGTTCGTCCGCGTCATGGTTGGCGAAGGCGTTGTGCAACAAGTGATCGAGAATCTGGCGGTTTTGTTGTGTGCAAACGACCAAAGACTCGCTGAGGTCGGCCGCAGCCTGTTCGGCCGATTCTGATTTGCTACCAAATCGAGAAGCCAGATATTCAAACTCAGTTGCATCCTCGGGCAAAGAGTGCGTTTGCTGGTTGAACATGATCTGTAGATGATGCTCAAGTCGACGGAGGAAACGATAGTTCTCCTCTAGCCGTGTTTGTTCTCCCGTAGTGATACAGCCAGATTGTTGCAGCTGGCGAATGGCATCTAACGTCGATTGCACTCGAACTTCTGGCTGGTCAGCGCCATGCAACAGTTGCAAAAACTGGATGGCATACTCGACGTCTCGGATGCCACCAAAGCCATGTTTCAAGTTGGCTCCTCGGATACCGCCCAGTTCGCCATCGCGACTTCGCGACTCGGTTGCCGCTGCGCGTTTCTCAATGCGACGCTTCAAGGCTACTAGACCTGTGATATCTGCTCGCATTAGGTATCTGCGATAGATCCAGGACTCGAGTTCATGCAGCATTCGCTTGCCGAAATCCAGGTCACCTGCAATTGCCCGCGCCTTTACAAAGGCTTGCCGCTCCCAGGTGCGTCCTAACGAGTCGTAGTAGCTGATCGCATCGCGATAAGTCACCACCAGCGGACCGTTGCGTCCATGAGGTCGCAAACGCATATCGACTCGGTATGCAATTCCTTGAGCCGTCGATTCCCCAAGAATCTTGATGATCATTTGCCCGAGTCGCTCGAAGTACTCGCCAACCTGGGCATCCGTCCATTTGGGCTTTTGCCAATTCGGCTCGGCCTGCAAGGTTTCGCGGACAAAAATTAGATCGATGTCGCTCGAATAATTGAGCTCGTTGCCGCCCAACTTTCCGAGAGCCAGCGCGACAAATCCGACGGGGCTTCCGTCTGCTTGTGTCGGAGCCTGCTTGCCCTTGCGAGACAGCTCCAATCCGGCTCCGACAATTGCCGCTTCGACAATGCACTCTGCCAAGATTGATATTTGTTCGACGACCGTGTCGACCGACTGGCCGTTTATAAAATCGCCATAGGCAATTCGTAGCGTTTC
>JBCCEO010000505.1:0-6325 GCA_039030255.1 Planctomycetota bacterium
CGCATCGACAAAGAGCCTGCCGCCAAAGTCGCCACCAAGTTCTTGCAAACGGCTGTTGACGAACAAATTGTAGACCCCGAGAAAACGGAAACCGCGTTTTGGCGTTTCGTTCGCAACACGGGCGAGCATATACTACTAGTCGCAATATCATTGGCTTTAGCGATCGCCGTGGCTATTCCCCTTGGGATCATAGCTTACAAGTTGCCACGCTTTGGCGAAGTCATTTTGTCCATCGTCGGCGTCATTCAGACCATTCCATCGCTCGCACTGATGGTGTTCCTGATAACTCTCGCCGGAATGGACATCGGAGCCAAGCCCGCGATTGTGGCGCTCTTTCTTTATAGCTTGCTGCCGATCGTACGAGGAACACATACTGGACTGAGCAATCTAGCACCGAGCATCCAGGAATCGGCTCTCGCACTTGGACTCGGCAGTTTCGCAAGACTCCGATTGATCGAATTGCCAATCGCATCGCCATCAATCTTGGCAGGAATCAAAACGGCGGCTGTCATCAACGTTGGCACTGCAACGATCGGCGCGCTGATCGGCGCGAATGGCTATGGCCAGCCTATTTTGACCGGTATTCGACTGGACGATATGGGCTTGGTCCTTCAAGGAGCCATTCCCGCTGCCGGGCTTGCTTTGCTCGTGCAATGGGGCTTCGGCTGGGCAGAGCAATTTGTTGTACCACGGGGCTTAAAGGCTGGTCCAAGCAGCGATTAGGATACGAAGATTTTTCTTCTTCTGTCTTCTGTAGAGTGATGGCCTAAATTCTAGCGATGCGTTTGCGGCGGGCGATGCCCTGGCTACTTTTTGATTGAAGACATGCCGCCATCGATTCCTAGAACTTGTCCGGTCATCCACGCAGAATCTTCGGACAGCAAAAAGCTTGCGGCTGCAGCCACATCTTCCGCCTCGCCGGTCCGACCAAGGGGATAACGCTCAGCGAGTGCCTTTCGAGCTTCGTCGGACTTGAAGAATCGTTCCGAGAGTGGCGTTTCTGTCAGCGCGGGCGCGATGCAATTGACGCGGATCGAAGGAGACCATTCCGCTGCCAGCGAACGTGCCAGTCCTTCGACGGCCCCCTTGGCCGCAGCGACGGAAGCATGCATCGACATACCTTGCGCCACTGCAATCGTGCTGAAGAGAACCACACTGGTTGGGGCATTCTTGGCGCTCGTTTTGCGCAGCGCGGGCATGACTGCTTGCAAGAAACGGACGGCTCCCAGCAAGTTGACTTGAAGGTCCTCCAAGAAGTCATCAACTTTCAAGGACCGAAAGGATTTTAAATTGATGCTACCCGGACAATACACGGCTCCGTCGATAGCATCAGGCAAGGCCTCGAGCGCCGCGTCGGAGGTGAAATCGTGTGAATGGTATGTGAGCAAATCGGATTGCGATAACGCTCCTGATTCCCGCGAATAAACGTGGACGCGATTGCCCAACGCTAGCTGAGCTTGAACGATCTGCTGGCCGATTCCATGCGAACCGCCAGCCATAACGATTTGTCGACTCATTGTCGATTCTCCAAGTATGTGTATTTTCGAACTGCCGGACAGTCGATTTATCCCGATTATGAGCCGCTGGCCGTGACGACTTCTTGACGACTGCCGCTACCACCAACCCGTGCGTAAGCTAGGCCTCAACCAACCCGCAGCGTTAGCTAGGCCTCAACCAACCCGCAGCGTTAGCAAGACCTCAACCAACCCACAGCGTTAGCTAGGCCTCAAGCAACCCGCAGCGTTAGCTAGGCTCCCCATCCCACTGAACTTTAGCAGCGAGACAACGCAGGCAAATACCGGAAGTCCGAATCCACGAAACGCCTGCGAATTTGTTTGCTGGCGCGCAAGTTTCGTTGCAGGCAATTTATACTGGATGCCCTCGTTGAATATCCGCCTTCAGTTTTCTGCCAGAAATCCGCCATGCCAATTCCGCAGTTCCAGCCACTCTGTACGCTTGTGATCTTACTTAGCCTTTCGCCACTTCAGGCCCAGCAGTGGGATCGCTTCCGCGGACCGAACGGGACAGGACGAGCCGTTGAGGGTGTCAGCTTGCCGCAGACTTGGAGTGAAGAAGAGAACGTCCGTTGGAAGACACCCATCCTGAAAGGGTCAAGTAGTCCGATCCTTAATGGCGATACAATATTCCTCACCGGATATTCCGGCTACGCTACCGATGCTGAAGATCTAGGGCAGCGTGGGGACCTAAAACTGCATGTGCAAGCCTTTTCGTTTGAGACTGGAAAGCAAATATGGGATTACAACTTCAGTGCTTCCGCCAATGAACAAGAAGCCACGCGGCGAGTCATCGATCACGGCTATGCCTCACCGACTGCTTGTACAGACGGAAAAGCCGTCTACGCCTGGTTCGGCCCCTCTGGAATGGTAGCTTTAGATTTGCAAGGAAATCTACTTTGGAAGCGAGAGCTCGGGTCCAAGACTGCTGGTTTCGGGGCAGCTGCTTCTCCCATTACATGGCAAAACCTTGTCATCATGAATGCTTCGATCGAGGCGGGCACCCTGTTCGCGCTCGACAAGCAAACAGGCAAGATCGTTTGGGAACTTGAAGAAGTCAATCGAGCTTGGACCACGCCCGCTCTTGCCATTTTGGCGGATGGCGGTACGGAACTTGTCTTGCACTACAAGGACGAAGCTCGGGGAATTGACCCTGAGACAGGTGAAGTGCTTTGGAACTGCCGAGGCATTCCAGACTACATTGTGCCGGTTCCGATCGTCGATGGAGACATCATTTATTTCTCTGGTGGCAGACAGAACCGCACGATGGCTATTCGCGCGGGAGGCCGCGGCGATGTGACGGAAACCCACAAACTTTGGGAGGTTGCTCGCGGAGCTAACGTGACCACGCCACTCCTCCACGACGGACATCTTTATTGGTCCCACGACAAAGCTTTTGCCCTGTGTATGAGCGCCGAAACAGGCGATGTTTTGGACCAAACGCGCTTTGAGAACGGCGAACGAGTCTACGCTTCCGTGGTATACGGCGATGAAAAGCTATTTATGACCCAGCGAAATGGAGTGACCTTGGTACTTCGTGCATCGCCCGAGTACAATTTACTTAGCGAAAACCAACTGGGCGATGGCGAAGAAAGCTTCAATGCAACGCCAGCAATCCACGAGAATTCCCTGTTGTTTCGCTCCACCAAACACTTGATTCGAGTCGAGAAATGAGCCGTACTTTGACGGCGTTGGAATTTGAACGCTAGATTGCGCCTTTAGGCCAGTTCCCTCCGCTCAGCGTGCTTGAATGCCCTTGCACTTGCATGCAAACGATGGGCTATGAGCTTAGAAGCTAAGCGAACGCCCAAAATCATTGCCTCGCCATCAAGCTGTTGCTACTGTAAAACCTTTATCCATCCAATTCCTTCCTAGCTAGCCCCGCGCAAGTCTCCTTAGATACCTGCCATGAAAAAGAAAACTTCCATCTGGAATCGCAACGCCAAGCAACGTAACCGTCGCCGCTTGGATTATGAAACTCTGGAAAATCGCCGCGTGCTGGCAGCTTACATCAGCGAGTTTCATTTCGATCCACTCTTCGGTGATTCAGAGCAGCACCAGTACCTTGAGTTCCGAGGTGTCCCAGGTACAAGCATGCCTGAAGGGTCGTACTTTGTAGGCATTGAAAGTGCGGATGGCGTAGGCGAATTGGGCGACGTCCACACGGTGATCGATCTCAGCAATATTTTCTTTGGCAGCAATGGCCATTTAGTGTTATTGCAGTCGGTCAAAGATCCAGGCGGTATTGGTGGGCCACCTCCAGGCTATGCAGTCAATCCACTAGCGAATGAACTGCAAGGCACCGATGGCTTTCTTGGACTGCCTGGCAACATCTTTGAGGCCGATGGAGGCGGGAAGGAGATCCATGCCGGAACGAGCACTTATTTCTTGGTGCAATCCGATACAAAGCCATTGCTGACGGACGACATCGATGGTGATGACGATGGCGTACCCGACCCAACCGGTGTCTACGCCAACTGGACGATCATGGACGGCTTCTCCATCGTTCCTAGCGTCGAATCACCCTTCAATCAACGTCCCTTCGGCCCCATTGTTTTCTCCGAGCGAGGAGCCGGTGACGGCTTCCTTCCAGACTCAGTAATCGTGCGAACCACGCAACAAGCCTACGCAGGCCGCATAGCGGGTTCGGTTGGCTTTGCCGAAACGGATTGGCTGATTGGAAACACAGTCGAGGATGGTGACAACCCTTTTATGTTCCAGTTCCAGCACGGAACCTTTGGTACTCCCCGTCCTGAAGCCTATGGTGGCCGATTCTTGGAAAACATCGGCGAGTCAAACTGGTTCGGAAGTCTGTCTGGCAAGGTCTTTGAAGACAACAACGAAAACGGCATTCAGGACGATGGAGAAGACCTGATTAGCGGTGCTCAGTTGCAAATCGAACATCGGGGCAACGCAGACACCTTTTGGGAAGAAGTTGAGCCGAACATCTATGTCGAAGACCAGGATATCAGCAACATCTCGCCTTTCCTAACTAGCATTACAACCGGAGACGACAACATCCCGCTGGGCTTCAAGAACGAAGTGGTTCAAGATTCTGCCCAGCCTGTGGGCGAGTACATTTTTTCGCATGCCGGAATTGGCTTCTTCAATACGACTCGCAAGCTGCGCATTGATTTCTATCGCCCTGCCAGAACCATCGAAATTGATGCGATTGGTGTAGACGATCAATGGCACGTATACGCAACCTTGGAAGCCTACAACTCGAACGATGAACTGATGGGATTTGTTCGCTCTGGTGGTCTGCGAGCGGAGGTTCGCCAAACTTTGCGAATAAGTTCACCCAATGATGACATCGCCTACGTCGTGGCTTATCCCGATGAAGAATTCATGGATTCAAATCCCTTTGGCAAGCTTGACTCCTTGCGTGTCGAATTCCCACACGTCAATGAGACCTTCTCGCCAGACGGCAAGTATGCTGTGGCCCCCGTCTATGACGGCGTCTACGACGTTTCTTTCGCGGGTGCACCGGAATACTATCAAGTGTTCCCAACCAATAACGGCGATCACGAAGTCAATATTTCATTGAATAGCCATGCCAACAATGTTGACTTTGGACTCAAACTCAAGCAGCCTCCAGAAGTCACCGACGACAGCATGAGCGCGGGCGAGCTCATAGGAGCAGGCCAGAACATCGGATTCTTGCCTGTAACCCTGGGCTATCCTGGTCAGGAGCTCGAATTCGAAATTCTCTCGGGCGATGCCGATGACCAATTCACGATCAACAACGAGACGTTTGCGTTGCAGTCCAAGAATGGGGATTTCGACTTTGAGACCAAACCTCAATTCGAACTGGTCATTGAAGCGACAGACCCAAGCCTAAGCACCTTGAAAGATCAGGCCACGATCACGGTCAACTTCACCGATCAAAATGACCCACCTGTAGTTACTGAACAGCAAGAAGTCGTCACCGAGAACTCGCCAGAAGGCACTGTCGTTGGCACTACTTCTGCCACCGACCAAGACAGCACTGTGTTTACGTGGAGTATCGTTGCGGGTAACGTCGGCAATGCTTTTGAGATTAACGCAACCACTGGACAAGTAACGGTGGCCAATTCCAGCGCCGTGAACTTCGAAGTGACCCCGGTCTTCAACCTGACGGTTCGAGCTACCGACGATGGCAACCCGGCCAGCGCGGGTAACGGAAATCTGCGTATTCAGCTAACCGACGTGGATGAAATCCCGATCGTATCCGATGAAGTCCTTAGCTTTCCGGAAAACAGTCCGACTTTCGCGCACGTTGGATTTTTGCAGTTAATTGAACCTGATGCGGGCGAGACAACAACTTGGCGTATCGTGGGTGAAGATGCCCAGCTATTTGACCTTGTGCCACTGACTGGGCAGCTGCGTGTGGCGGAAGGCGCAGAATTTGATTTTGAAACGCGATCTGAATTCAGCTTCTTGGCTGAAGCGACCGACTCGGCCGTACCGCCCAAGACGGGAAGCCGGACTGTCACCATCAACGTCACGGATGTCAACGATGCACCAGAAATCCCTGATCAATCACCCTCGATTGTCGAAAACAGTGCTTCAGGAACGGAAGTCGGGCAAATCAGTGCGAGCGACCAAGACCCTGGTCAATCACTCAGCTTCGCCATCGGCGGCGGGCTGAACGGAAACGTCTTCACCATATCTAGTGATGGCTTGCTCTCCGTTGCCGAAGATGCCAATATCAATTTTGAAGACGACTCCACACTCGAAGTCGTCGTTGACGTAACGGACGACCACCAACCGCCAGCCACTACCAGCAAGACGATCACGGTTCAAGTCGAAGATGCCAACGATCCTCCAAC
>JBCCEO010000506.1:0-6324 GCA_039030255.1 Planctomycetota bacterium
ATTGTTCGAATCTGCGAGCCGCTAAGGCCAAGGATCCTTGGACGATGTCCGAGGCACCAATCTTGGGACGCAAATCGGATGCGAGAGTATCCTCCGCAATTTTCAAAAAGTAGGGCCGGTAGATCTCAAGCAGCTGCCCCAACGATTCTTGACAACCCTCTTGGGCCCGTTGGATGAGCCCATTTGCGGGATTCAAGCTGCATTTGCGTTGGTTCATTTCGTGTCTAGGAATCGTTCCAACGCAACGCGAGCTAGAAAGAACTGACGCATCGGCATAGGAAAAAGAAGAATCGGGGGCAATAAATTCGAAAAGTTGAAGACACAAGCAAATGTGAATTCAGCAGGGGTGGGGCTTTCTAAGGGCAATGCGATGAAATCGAGTTTTTTTCTTCCAATCCTGCATTTTCCTGCTTCGGGCTACGTCCTTGAGGACGTGGGGCTCTTTCGCGCTCCTTGAATTTAGTACTTCAAAGCCATGACTTCAAGCAAAAGCCATGGTTGGAACGCTATTGGCACGTGTGCGTCATGGGAATCTCATTATTGAAATCAGCAGCACTCTCTGAACTATCCAATTGGCCCCTGGACCCAGGAAAATCCTTGCTGCAGGGACATTGCTGGGCCGAAATCGCTAGTTTTGCAGGTCTCACTTCAAGGGAACTCGACGTTTGCCAGGCTCTTTTCGAAGGGCTTACACGCGAAGAGGCTGCATCGGCGCTGGGGCTATCGGCTAGCACGGTTCGACACCATATGGAGTCTTTACATTCCAAGCTGGCTGTAAGCACGCGCCGTGGGTTCGCACTGCGCATTATTCAAATTCGAGACCACTTGGCTCAAAACGCCGAAAAGCTCTAGTTCGCTCCTTCGCAGGGCAACTCGCAATAAGCCAACATTAGCCGAGCTAGAGAATCTCAGCATCGGACGTTTGTCCGATGCCGAGCAGTGCGCGTTAACAGTGCTCGTCTATCGTCGTCGACGCAAGCGGCAGGCAATGGTACTGGCGAGGGCAAGCACAAAGATGCTATTGGGTTCAGGGACGACGAGAAGAATACCGCTCATGTTAAATTGACTTGTGTCCCAGGAAAGTCCCGACGACAGAGCAGCGTCCGCGAAATCGAAAGTCGGAGTGCCCGTTACTCCGCCGCCAGCATCCACAACAAAGAAAGAGTCGCCAAGGGATCCCGAGAAGCCATTGATGAAGTTCACGTCGATAATTCCGTTTAGGCTTGCACTCCCTCCGATGTCCAGCGCGTCGTACTCCGTTCCACGCCCCAAACCGCTGAGTTCCAGTTCGAGAATCCCAGCAGTCATGTCATAGTCGCCACTAATGTTAAAGAGACCTGGCGAATCTCCTGGAGCCAACGTGCCTCCGTCTTGAGTGAAGGAACCCATCAACGAGTCAATGGAGATCGTTCCGCCCGTCATATTGAAAGTGGATGAATCGGCAAGAAGTTCCAAGTTGGCTACATCCAGAATTCCTCCGTCAATATTAAGCGTGCCAGTATCCCAGATTTTGAGCGTGTCGGTAAAGACTTGGCCACCATCTGTGATGCTTAAAGAACCCGAACCACCCAATTCCGGTCGATCATTCCCTACATCAATCGTACCGGAATTCTGCCATGTAGATCCAGTACCCGAAACGTGCACTGCACCCGTAGTCCCCAGCACATGACCTATGTCCACATTAGCACTGTCCAGCGTTCCGCCATTTAGGACATTCAAAGTCCCGTTGGATCCGATGCTTCCTGCACCAACCGACGCTACCTGCGCGACGTTGGTGGTGCCCTCAACATTCACGGTACCTTGCGCCGCAGGGCTCCCGATGAAGAGTATGTCCGTGTTGAGGGTAGCACCGGAGGCAACATTCGCGCTGCCGGGGCGGCTCTTTCCGACTGCTACTGCACGAATGTTTGCCGTTCCAGCGTTGACATTGAGGTTGGTGAAGTCGACGTTTCCATCGACTTGCAAAGTGCCAGATGTGTTCAAGTCGCCAGTGACTAGCGAGCTTCCCGACGCAACCGTAAGACTACCATTGGAGTTGACATTGGTTTGACCATCAACTGTCAAGGTTGAATTGAAGTCGACTCTTGCCGAGCCAGATCCACTTGAGTCCCCGACGGTTAGCGAGTTCAGGGTGCGATCGTAACGAGAAACCGCCGTTTGAGACGTGTTGAAGGTTGATCCAGAGATCAAAACATCATCATTGACAACGGTTGTACTGGAGCGATTCATAGATCCAGTGCTAGCAAGCGGAGAATACTGATTTGTCAGAGGATCAAAGGTTCCGAAGCTACCACCGCCTACCCTTGTAATGTAGAGGGTGCCAGTATTAGGATCGATATCTCCCGATGCATATGCGCCCAATGGTGACCCAGTAAACGTAGGGTTGGCTACAATATTCGAGCGGTCCCATCGAACTGTGGCAGATCCCCCCTGAACATAGTGTCCATTCACAAAAGAGCCCAGTCGCTGCAGTTCACCAGAAGAGCCTGCGTAGCTACTAAATTGCTTGTTGTTTAGGTTGCTCGGATCCGGGAAGTTCACAAACTGTCTCCGGTTGTTAAGGGATACCGCGTACTGGTCTGTGACAGGGTCGTAGTCACCTGCCATGCTGGATCGAAATCCATTCAAAGAAGTGCCAGTCCAACCAGTGCTCCCATCGGTTGAATAGATGAGGCTCCCACTGTATTCCGACCAAAGGAATCTGCCCGAATTCGTGACTTCCAAGTTATATCCAGTCGAATTGAAGCGACCCAGTGTGGGCAAATGCGAGACGTCAACCCAGGTGTTTGTGTTTGTGATATACCTATTGATGCGTCGGGTCGATTCGTTGTAGGCGAACATGTTTCCAAAAGCGTCTGTCGTTCTCTGACTTGCAGCTAAGTCAAATGGATTATTCTGCTGTGTCCACGTATTGCTTTGTGAATCGTAGACGTAGTTTGCAGTGTCAAAGATCGAATGAGAATAGACTCTCAGTTGACCAAAACACTTGCTTGCAGGACCGCTAAGAAACGAGATTGTGAGTAAGAGAAGAAGTAAGCTACGGCGGGACAGAGACAGGTTCATGGTGGGAAAACTCGGGGCTCAACAATGGGCTCAAACAAGACGATTGAGCCGATTTTAGGCAGCCAGAATATCGCCACATCGGACGTTTGGTTGCGGATTTACGCCATCTTGCATCGTTGCATCGGACGTTTGTCCGATGCTGAACAGTGCGTATTGCCGCATTGCCGGAGAGACATGAAAAAGAACGAAGGAGCGAGTTTCTCGTTCTCTTCGCATTGCGTCAGTTGTCGCTTCTAAACTGTTGTTTTGCCCAATCGATAATTGGGGCTATCGAGCATCATAGGAGTGGGAGTTTAGCACCATGAAATAGACATCGTTCTGGAGCAAAGGGTCGTAGATAGGCTCCTCGAACATCATCTCTCCCCCCAATCTCTTGAGTGACTTGGCCGTCTCGTCTTAAATCCGAGGCCAATGCCGCCGATCTAGTCCTGCTCTAGGGCGTCGAGCTGTTTTTGCAATTCGGCGGCCTCTGCGGTCTTTTCGTCGCTCTTCTTTCGGTTCGTGTGCGACAACTCAAAGGCCTCTTGCAGCAGCTTTTCTAGTTTGGCCTGCATTTTTTGCTTCTTGGATTTCATTCCGAACATGGAAAGGCTCTTTTTTTCGCTTTAGGACGTTGAATGCGTCATGGGACTGAGGTAGCCGCCGATAGAGCGTTGTACCTAGCTTTTGTAGATACTTTAGGCAGGCTTCAAGTTGAGGAATTTGTGCTAGGTCCGAAGGCCAATCCGATCGCGCACTACGCATTTTCACCAACTTGTTTTGGTTTGTTGCAGTTGGTTCATTCTTGCGGTTTAAGGATGATAAGAAAGTTTCGTTCCTCTCACTCCACTTTGCCAATTGTGATGGATTTCGAAGACCCGCAATTCCAAAGAAATGAATTTAGCCTCCATCGAGAGGATGATTTATATGAAGTCAAGTTTCTTGGCGGCCCACTTGATGGGGGGAATATGGTTACGGACGAATGTCCCAATCAAGATTGCTTTGTGCACCGACTTGAACAACGTGCATACTGCTATAAATACAAAAGGATTTCTCCCAGAAAATACTTGGCAGAATACGACGGGCTTTTCAACGTCCAACGGAAGTCCGAGGGTACTTCAGTCCATTGGTATCGCCTCTATCTTGTTTTGCTGATTCCAGCGTTTGTTGCGACCGGAGTTGTAGTTTGGCTGTGCACAGGAGACTGACGTGAAACAGCAGGGGCTTTCTCCCTTCGAGATCGATCGCATTATTCAGATGGCTTGGGAAGATCGCACTTCCTTCGACTCGATCCAATCTCAGTTTGGTTTGTCCCAAGGTGAAGTGATTAAGCTTATGCGTTTGGAGTTGAGTCTTGCTTCCTTTCGATGCTGGCGGAGAAGAACGCAAGGGCGTAAGACGAAACATGTTAGTCGACGAGGATTTGAGGTTGGGCGCTTCCGTTGCCCAAATCAGAAATCTTAATTAGCGTGGCAGATTGAACCTTTCTATCGGAATTTCACATGCCGACGATTCGCTTTGGTGAGCAGCAGATTGAATGCGAACGCGGTGAGAATCTTCGAGCTGTACTGATAGCGGCTAATGCTCCGCTTTACAACTGACAATCGGGAGCGATTCACAGACGTGGTCTGGGGACCTGCGGAACATGCTCCGTTGAAGTCCAAGGCGCGGTGTCGTCCATGACCACCATTGAGCAATGGAGGCTTCGATTCCCGCCGCATCGCAGCGAAAATCCTTTACGTCTCGCCTGCCAATGTCGTGTGCTCGGTGATCTAAAGATCAGAAAGCACGCAGGTCTTTGGGGGAATAAGCTGTCGGTTTCTGACAGCGAATCGTAGGCCCCGCAATCGATTCTGGTCGTTGATAAGCCGCAATCCCAGATTCTGAAGGTGGGGCAAAGACCTCAACATGCTTCGCAGTAGATCTTCAGGTTCTGTGGGAATGTATGGCTTAGGTTGAGTTGAGTGTTTCGGTTCCGTGCATGAACTTGAAATCAAGCGCGGGTTACAAGATCAGGAGCAGATCCGCCTATAATTCCTGAACGTGCTGCCAATCATGTGGCCCATGCTCACGCTCACCTCATCCCTTCCCGCCTAACCGATCAGGAACATCCCCATGCCTGAGTTGACGAACGAGCTTTCTAGCTACGAAAAGTGGTATTACATCTCGCACATCGCGCTGGCCTTGACCACTGTTCCAGTGGCTGTGTTCGGAGCATATCTGGCGTGGAGAGCCTTAATTCAAGTTCGATTGCTGAAGGAGCAGAATTCGTTGATCAAAGATCAGTTGGGGAAGCTCGCAAACTCCAATACGATTGCCTGCCAGTCTCTCCGCGCGGTGGAGCAATCGAATCGAGCCATTGTCGTTGCGCACTGCGCGAATCGCTATGAAAAGATCATGGGCGACCTTTATAACTTCTCAGTAGATGAAGACTCAGGAAGAATGCCTCAATCGCAAACCCAAGTGGCAGAATGGACGAGCCTTTGGTGGTATCGCGTTTGGGATTTGTATGTGGAAGAATTCATCTTGTACCGCCACGGCTTGCTTCCCAAATCGTTTTTCAAAGTATGGATGAATGAATTGTGTTTGAAGTTTCCTAAGAAGCCGGTTTTCGGTCGCGTTGAGGAGACTTGGCAGGATGGTTTCGATGCATATATCAACGATATGTTTCAGGCCGATGCAGAGGTATTTCAATTTTTTACCAAAATCAAGCTCGCTGCAAACAACTATCCAGATCTCGCCGATCCCAACAAACGTCGCGAGCATCGCAAGTATCGGCAGGTAGCAGTTGCAGCGGCTCTTGACCAATGGGATCCAGTTCGCAATCCCATTGCCGATGAAGAAGTCGAGCATCAGCAGCTCAACAAGGACGTGATAAATAATGCCTTAGACCTTGAAAATGATCATGTGGGTCCGCCCCCGGTGAAATATCACCCGAAGTAGACCAAGCCCGACAGTCACGCCGGAACGCCCGCGAGAGAATTGTCCTTCTTGCGCTTGAAACTTCTGCAATCTCATGCGCTACCAAACCTCCATTTCATGATCTGAAGTGTGTCGCCAATTTTGATTAAAGCACTTTCGATCGCCGTGCGAAAAGTGAACTTGCGCAGGGTCCAGATCCCAAGAAATCCCACGGGCAAAAAAGTTCGCATACAATTGGGTGATTCCATACACCCGAGAATTCAAAGGCTGTTATGACTGGCAACCAAAATTTCCAAGTAAACCTCGATGGCATCATTCGATTGCTTTCGGATCACCTCTATTCGGGACCGGAAGTCTATC
>JBCCEO010000507.1:0-6321 GCA_039030255.1 Planctomycetota bacterium
CATCGTCATCCCGAGCTAAGAAAAAGTAGCAGCACTTGAATTGCTGAAACTTAGAGGCGAATCGGTTATCATGACGTGCCCGAAAACGATGTCGATTTCGCATACAGCTGACATCCACCCCACCTCTAACACAACCCTTGGATTCCAGATGAAACTTTTCAAGACACTCAAATGGCTTTCTGTGGCCGGTTTGCTGCTGGTTGGTGTATGCCACCTTGGTTCCGCCCGTGCCGCTGATCGCCTCTTTTTCGATTCTGATCGCGAAGGTGCCAAACATATCGTTTTGGTTTCTGGGGACGAAGAGTACCGAACGGAAGAATCCATGCCGATGCTGGCTAAGATTCTGAATCGCAAGCATGGTTTCAAGTGCACCGTCCTTTTTGCCTTGGCGGCTGACGGCACTGGGTATATCGACGCAAACAATCAGCAAGGAATCGTTGGATGGGAAGCACTAGGAAACGCCGACTTGATGATCATCGGTACGCGATTCCGGACTCCCGACGAAGCCAATGCGAAATACATCACTGATTTTCTCAACGCGGGCAAACCCGTCATCGGCATTCGAACCTCTACGCACGCATTTCGTGGCAAAGGTGCCTTTGGCAGCATCACTTACGATGACTTTGGAATCAAAGTCTTGGGAGAACGCTGGGTAAGTCACCATGGCGGGCACAAGCGCCAGGGGGCCAGAAGTGTGGTTGAAGAAGGCCAAGCCGAGCATCCTGTCCTCAACGGAGTCGGTGATATCTTCTGTCCTTCCGACGTCTATGGTGTCCGACACCTAACAGAGTCCGATCAAGTCCTATTACGAGCCGCTGTCACTGAAACACTCGACCCAGACTCGCCGAACTTGACCGGAGATGCAGATCCCAAAAGTTTGAACGATCCAATGCAAGCCTTCGCCTGGTTGCACAGCTATGAAACACCTGACGAAAAGGGGGCTGGCAAATCTTTCTGCACAACTGGGGGCGCCTCTGTGGACTTTGTCGATGAAGACATGCGGCGTCTCATTGTAAATGCAGCATTATTCCTGACAGATCAAGATGTCCCTGCCAAGGCGGATGTCGCCTACGTTGATCCCTTCTATCCGAGTTTTTATGGCTTTATCCGCGACAAGGATTTCTTTAAGACGCTTAACTTGAAGCCCGAAGACTTGGACTATGGCAAGACACCTGCATCTCCCGATCCGCAAGGAAGCCCTGACTGGAAGTTCCGACCCAGCAAACGTTCGATTAGCGCAGCCGGCGGCTCAAACAACAAGTAGGTTTTCGCCATCTTTTTAGGCCTAGCGCAGAAAACGTCTCGCTTCCGCCAGTGATCCTAAATAATCAAAGTGTGGTCGTACTACCGATCACACTTTTTTCGTGCGCTGCTGCAAAAACAGGGGTGCTGCTGCGTTTCCATTCCGCCAGAAATACAGTTGGTATTTTTGCTAGCACTCCATTGATCTTTTGGTGGCATTCGCGAATTCCTAGACTTCTCAGCAATGGTTTCCTTCCAAGATCGCTGGGCCAAAATGCTGCTTCGAACACCTCTAGCTTTTGTGATAGGGCTCGCCATTCACGGCGGTGTGATTGCGCAGCAATCCGATCCCTTCGTTCAGCAGCGTTCGAGCATTCAAAAACCATCAAACGCAAAGAATGATTCCACCTCTGCGACCACCGGAGCTGCATCCGCAGCAAATGGCAAAACGCCTGTGTCCCGTGGTGAGCAGATCAACCCCAACGGCTGGGCGCACGAAGTTGCCTCCGGGCGATTTCGGATTCATTGCGACTTTCGCCTAACTGCAGAACAGGCCCTGCTGCGCGAATTGTCAGAGATTTCCGAAGACGTCACAAGTCTTTTGAAGCTTCCGAAGACGAGCGAAACGATTCACATCGTGCTTTTTGCCACGGAAGCGGAATACCGGCGTTACATGGAAAACTATTTCCCCACGCTGCCGCGGCGCAGAGCATTGTTTATTCAGGATCGTGGACCGGGCATGCTATTCACTCATTGGCACCAAAATGTCGCATCCGACCTGCGCCATGAAGTCACCCACGCGCTACTAAATCGTGCTGGGATTTCATTGCCTCTGTGGTTGGACGAAGGCTTGGCCGAGTACTTTGAACGCAAACGCGGCGAGCGCTTTTTGCGTCAGGACTATGTGCCAAGCGTTGTGAAACTGACCGAATCCCACAGCGTGCCTACGATTCACATTTTAGAGAGAAAATCGCAAGTTTCCAACTTGAGCAACGCCGACTATCGCGACAGCTGGGCGTGGGTGCACTTTATGATTCACCGAAGTTCTAAGACGCGTTCGATCCTGATTCGCTACTTGCAGGAAACACTTGCCCATCGGGGCGATTCGGCAGGAATATTCGATTTGCAACGCGCACTCTGGGATGAATTCCCAGATCTGCACATGCAACTCCAAGAACACTTTTCTCAAGTGCTCGCAAGTTCCGATGAGCCTCGTTTGGCCAAGAAGGGCAGCAGCAAGACTAGCCCGCGCGAAAAGCAACTCCGCTAATTGCGGAAGCTGACAAAACCGTGGTTTGCTACCTTGGATTGCTCGTCTGGCAATCAAGCAGTCAAAATCGCTACTGCCGGTAAATTCTGACAATTTTGGAATGGCTTACCACGAGGCAGAGAATTGCCGATTCCAAAAAAGCTGGTGTACCTGTTGGTTTGTGCTATTTGAGGCTGATCATGGAATTCAACCGCAATCGATACTTCATGTTTGGCGTGCTCTTGCTATTGCTTGGACTGCAGTTCCGCGTGGTCCACTCCTTTGTGCTCAATGACGTAGGCGAGAAAGCACTCGCCAAGATTGCTACCGAAACACAGCTTGTTTCCGGCGACCCTTCCAGCGACATGTATATGGAAAAAGGGCCCAAGAAGAAGATGATTCAGCCACCCCATTGGTTGGGCTGGATTCTATTGACCGTCGGTGGAGTTATTTTTCTACACGCGATGATTCTGCCGCCACCAACCAAACCTTGACGACAAGTTGTCCCTAATAAAGGACACTCGAATTGCAAAAACGATCGACAAGAACTTTGGGAAGGCAATGAAGCCTTCCTTTTTTCGTGTTTTTTCTTGGTAGGGCCCACCATGGACCTAAGGTGTCCTGGCTTTGGCGATGCTTGTGTACAGAGACAAACGTCCTTGAGATCTTGCATCGAGACTCTTGGCGTTTGCCGAGAATTCCATCCACTAAGCAACAGCATGTCGAGGACAATCCCATGCGAACTACACTGACACAGGCAATGCGACGCTCCGATGACTTAGTCGTCGAGCTCGAGTATTTGGACTCCAAGGGACAGCGTACAATCCGCGTTGTCAGCCCAATTCGCTTTCTGCCCAACGGTCGTTTTCTTGGGCTGTGTCTTTGCCGCTGTGAGCCGAGACAATTTCAGTTAAGCCGCTGCAGCGATGTCCAATTGAAATCCGCTCATGACTACGTTATGCCCGTTCGAATTTGGACCAAAGAAGAAGCGCTCGCGTTATAAGCCGTTGCGGTTAAGTTCGGCATCAGGGCGCGCGAATGCCGCAAGTTGAAGTCTCGTCTGCCGGTTGGCTCTAACGGGCAAGCTCTTCCCCGGCTATTGAAAGCCGCAGACAACCAAGGCCTAGCAGTACTTCTCTTCCCAATTCGCTAAGCGTCCGAGTAGTTCAGCGTCTTCGGGAATGGAACCGGTGCGTTGTCTCGATCGAAAGTCTGTTTCCAAGCCGTCGATTTCTCCAAGCAACTCATTCAAAGAACCTTCTTTAAGTCGATCAATGAAAAGCGTACCGTCGAGGTGATCTGTTTCGTGCTGGACGATCCGAGCCTCAAAGCCGCTTAACGCCACGTTGATCTCATTGCCTTTCAAGTCGAAAGCATTCAAGTGAATGTTCTTAGCGCGGATCACGTTGGCATGGACGTTCGGCAAGCTCAGACAACCTTCCTCTGCCTCTTCGTTCCCTTTTGGTTTAGTGATTACAGGATTCAAGACTACCCATTCCTCGCCGTCATCTTTTTGACCACTAGGATTCATGACAAACAAACGCAAGGGAAGATCAACCTGTGTCGCCGCTAGGCCAACTCCGCGATGTTCATACATGAGTTCAAACATCTGCGCGATCAGAGATCGAAGCTCTTTGTCGACTCGTCGCACAGGCTTTGCGACATAGCGCAAGGTTGGATGGGGAAATGAAATGATCGACAGGCTGCTAGGCTCGGTCTGTTCAGAGGACATCGGCTTTCTCACTCATGCGTTCGGGGCTCAGCTCGCCACCGATCCTGTAGAAGAGCGTCTAGCTTAGCCGACGCCTGCGAGTGAAGTAAGCCCTTCCAGGGCAACGCAGCGCTGTCCATACCACATTTGCATTTAGGACGACCAAATGCACTTAGAAGCCTATGAATCTAGTGAGTGCCACTCGTAAGCAGCAATTCCTCGAGCCAGGCTCGCCAACGCGCGATGACCTCTCGAGTCAGTCCTGGATCCGAAGAGCACGGCAGAGTGGCGATTTGGTTCGATTTTGGCATGGCCAAGCTCGCTTCCAAAATGCCACTTGGATCGACCTCCAGACGCAGCTGCAAGATATCTTCGGGCGTGAGATCCGGAAAGGCTTCGCTAGGATCGATTCGACCGAGCTTAAGCCAATTTCCTTCACCGATACTGCTGCTTTCAATCAGCTGCAAACTTGGCAACGCAGCGTTCTTTCCTTTAATCGCCTTCGGCCGCAGGGTTCGAGAGTATGAGGTCGGCGTAGGCTTACCTCGTTCGATCAAAATCTTTGGTCTCTTTTGCGTGCTATCCGGCGTCTCGGCAAGCAAAGCGATATCATAGCCCGCACATGCAACCGCCGAGGGCAACATTTCTTCTTCGACCGAAATGGACGAGAGTTGCCGCGCGTAAATCGCGGCTCCTCGAGCAAGATCGGACTTTTCCATCCAAGTGACTTCAACATCATGTGGAATAACGTCAGTGACAATCTTTTGCATCGATTTCATACGCATCATTGATCCGGACAAAATTACACGGTCAATTTCATGCAGATCCGTCTTGCCAATTGCACAAGCAGTGGCGATGCATTGCTGGATGGAGAGCGTAAGGTCAGGTGCAATTCTAGCCAATCCTTCTTGAGTCACCATCTGCTGGATCGTCGCACCCAACCAGTCAAATCTTACTTCCACTTTCGAGCTACTGGTCAACTGATTCATGGCAATCTCGACGGTCCGCTGCAAGCGAGTGGCTGCCGCCACGTCAGTGCGGATGTCTTTGCCGGTTTGATCTTTCAGCTTTTCGGACAGGTACTGAACAAGCATATGCTGCCAGCGTTGCAAACCGAACTTCCAATGCCCACAGTGCCCTAACTGTTTAACAGTTCGGCCGTGAGCATGAACCACGCTGGCATCCAGAGCGGCGCCGGTAAGCTGCAGTACAAGCAGGCGATCGTCGGCCGCACGTTTGGCTGGGCCGTTCTCGGAAAGCCGTCCATTGAGATCGATCCAGGTGATCGCAGCCGCCAGTGGTTTATCCAGTAATTGTACTAGGTCTATTCCAGCAATCTGACACGCATTGCGAATCGCACGACGATGTGTTTGGCCATAACACGCGGGAACTGTGATGACTGCGTTTGAACTATTATCGGAAGCCTCTGAAGCATTGTTCATTACTTGGCGAATCACTGCTGCCAATAACACTTCAGGTGGAGCAATTTCTTCGCCGAACGGGCGTTGGATTTCCTTTTGGCCAATCCAACGTTGGATACTGTGAAAGATCTTATCCGGGTCGATTTGCCGCTTGGCCGAGGCATCAGCGCCGATGGTTACGCTCTTTCCCGCGCTCCACAACATATTGCGTAGGTAGAGCGGGTGGCCTTCGCCCTGCGAAACAACTTGCGGCCCCGTCTTCGGAACGTAGATGGCTGCGCAAGAAGTTAACATTCCAAGATCTATACCAACTACTTGGGATTTTTTCGCAAGCGTGGAGTGTCCTGTGCCCGCGTTTGTCGTGGCGGAATCTGTTACCAATCGATAATTCGTTCGTCCACCCAAGGACGAGCCAGTTGCTGGTTCTGCGGCAAGCTCAAGAGCTTCCATATGCTCTAGAAGCTCATGAGCCTAGGAGTATCGGTCTTCGGGACGTTTGGCCACAAGACGCTGGAATACCGTATCGACTCGCAAATCCAATTCGGGGCGCAGTTCATAAAGTGGTTTGGGACTTTCGTTGATATGGGCTTTCGCGACTTGCATCTTCTCGCCGCTAAACATCGGCTTGCCAGTCAACAAATAGCATAGCGAAGCACCAAGGCTATAAAGATCACTGCGCCCATCCACGTCATCAGGAC
>JBCCEO010000508.1:0-6311 GCA_039030255.1 Planctomycetota bacterium
CTGCTGCGGAGTCTCCGAAATAGCGTCGACGCTATCGTTGAGCAACGACCAATATGCTTCGGGGCTATTGGATGCACCTGGAAAACGGCACCCTACGCCGATGATCGCCAGCGGCTCAAGCGTCTTAGACCTTCGCGTTTTCTTGGTCGAAAGTTTTTTTGCTTTATTCATTGCTGTTCTCGCCTTCCAATCTCAACGACTTTGCGTCTCGATCTGGATCCTAGTTTCAGCCTCGTGCCGAAATCATCAGGTTTGCGTTTCAAGTTGTCGCATCTAAGTGAGTTGGTTGCTAAACGGTTCGCAGCATGCATCCAGCACGCGAGCTGCCATCTAGATACTTTTCTTCGCCAATGTTTGTCTTCCGCCCGCAAGGGAGCATTCCGTTGGACTGGCCTACTCGCGAAATGCTTCAGTAGGCATCATGCGAGCAGCTCGCCAAGCGGGAAGGATTGCACCCAGCAAGCCAATACCCAGCGCTAGCAAGAAACCTTGCAAAATCACACTGGTACCAATGGAAGGGCTAAGGATTCCTTTTGCCGCTGGTGCTTGGCTTAATGCCCAAGTAAGCAACATTGCCAAAAGTGTGCCAACCACTCCCGCCACCAAACTCATTGCGCAAGATTCAAGCAGAATCATGCGGATAATCCGCTTCTTCGTCCAACCGATGGCGCGAAGTATGCCTATTTCCTTAGTGCGTTCCATCACACTCGTGAGCATGGTGTTGAGAGTACCGATCGTACCGATCACCAAAGCAATGACCCCTGTCATCCAGGCCATCGCCCCAGCCAACTGCATACGAGTATCCGTTTCGACAAACTCCTGAGTCGCCAACGGCAACAGCTTGGAGTCAAGCCCCTCAATAGCTTGGATTGCTTTCGCTGCCCCCAAAGCGGACACTTCAGCATCCAGAATCACATTGATATACGTCGCCTGTCCCTGCCGGTCCGTCAGGTCTTGGAGCAATGCAATAGGCAGGATCATCGATCCATTTTCCCAAGTACTGGGGCTTTGGAAGATATTCGCCACTCGATACGACTCATCAAAAATCGAAATTTCTCCGCCTACTTCGACTTCAAGCCGCTCAGCCAAGTGGATGCCGAGCATCAGACCGAGTCTTTTTGACTTCTCGCCTTCGGGTTTGATGTCATTTCCAGAGCTCCTTGCAACCTGAAACTCGTAATCTTCAAGCAACCAAGAATCCCGAGCGATTCCCATGGTGGGAATGCCGTAAATCCCCTCTTCCTCAAGTGAAAGGGTCTCTAATAAAACGGCCGCAGCTCGTTCTACCCCAGGAAGCTGCTCCATTTGCCCAACGAATTGCTCATCAATGGAACTGCTCAGGCGATCTGCACTTCCCTGGCGTGAAACCACAATATCAATGGAATGGGCCGCATAAATGTCCGCAAATGAGCGCGTAAATCCCTGCGCGATCCCCAGCAAAGCCACCACCGAGGCGATTGCAGTTGCCAACGCTACCAAGGTCAAGGTCGATCGCATCGGCCGACGAAGCAGGTTCTTGAGGATTAAGTCTATGAAACGCATTTTGCCCCTATTGCAGTCTTCAACAGATCTTCGGCTAGTCTTCGCACCGAACTGACAAAAGGCAATTGCTTCGAGCCTATTTACGAGACGGACTTGCGGGGGCGTTTTTTATCCCGGTTTTGCCGACCATTGCTAGCTTTAGAGTTGCTAATCTACGGCGAAAACACAGTTTAGGGTATTTCTGTCGATCCCATCACGTGGTGGAAGCCTGAGGATCGAAGAATCTCATCGGAATTTCGGCATTGCATCTTTCCGATCTAATAAAACGAGTGCAACGAAGGAGCGGGAGGCGAGCCTCTTTCGGTCAGCCGCAGAGAGGTCGCGGTTTTCGTTCTCAGCTACCGTCTCTTGCGGGCGGGGTGGAGCCCAGGGGCTCTTCAGCAACTTCACCGGGGGCTCTTCAGCAACTTCAGCCACCCAAAGGAACAACGCATGGATCAACAAAAAGCTTGCAATCAGGGTTGCGACGGATGGTCGACACGTGCCCTTCCTTACTTGTTTGTTTTGTTTCTGATTCCGCTGGCTGCTGGCTGCCTGTCACGTCCATTCCAAACCATTATGCGTGGCTCGATGAACATGCGTGGTGACATGAACATGACAGGCAACATGGACATGTCGGGCCAAGTCTCCACGGTAATGAAGACCGACAACACGGCCTCGCGACTTGCGAGCGTCCCAATTTACAGTTCCCCTCGGTCACAGCAATCGAAAGCCGTCGTAGTGCTCGACGTTGACGGAATCCTGCTCAACAAGAACATTGGCGGCATCGGTTCGCTAGGCGAAAACCCAGTTGCCTTGTTCCGTGAGAAACTAGACGTCATTGCCACCGACCCAAAAGTCGGAGCTATCGTGCTGCGTATTAATAGCCCTGGTGGTGGAGTTACAGCCGCCGACATTATGCACCGAGACTTGCTGCAGGTAAAAAACTCTCGCAACATCCCGGTAGTCGCATGCTTGATGGACGTTGGCGCTGGAGGTGGCTACTACGTTGCGAGCGGAGCTGATCACATCGTGGCGCATCCGACCAGTCTAGTCGGCGGCATCGGTGTGATTTTGAATATCTACTTCTTGACCGATATGAGCATGTTCAGTGTGTCGTCACAACCGGTCACCTCGGGACCTAAGATCAACATGGCGACTCCGGATCGCGACATGGAGTTGGAAGAGCGTGAATTACTGCAAGGCATCGCCAACGAGTTTCACCAGCGATTCATTGCGAAAGTACGAAAGGATCGAGACCTTCCCGAAGAACAATCGGAGCTCATCTTCGATGGTCGCGTGATGACGGGAGAAAGTGCGCTGGCCAATCACTTGGTCGATGATCTAGGTTACTTGGATGACGCAGTTGTCAAGGCGCGTGAACTTGCGGATTTGCCCGAAAGGGCCCCAGTTATGATGCTCCGGCGCGACAACGATCGCGCGTACACGCTTCTTGACGTCACACCGAACGTTCCCACCATGACGTCGCTCGTGCCACTCAAGATTCCTGGCCTCGACCGCTCGCAGATGCCATCCTACCTCTACCTTTGGCAACCCGAACCCAGCATGACAACCGGCATCTAGAAATCGTGTTACTTATCTCCTTTGCAGCAGGCTTAACGGGGCTTAGCGGAGAATCGGCCCCTACCTGCGCGGCTGGAATTTCCGCTTCGGGATTGCGTGAGCCATTGTCCTTACAGCTTCGTTCAACGGCATTTAGCGGCGGCGGCAGGCGGTCTTAACTCCTGTTACCACGCACCTCCTGTTTCCATTTACATCTCGGATTGCGGTGCAAGCTTCTAACCATCCTCCAATCTAAAGCTAGCATCCAACTGGATTCTGACCTAGTCGCTAACAGTGCTGATCGCTAGTATCCGCTCGTGCAAAAGCTCCACAGGCGTCTCTTAAATTGCGCGAATGCATTCTCTTGGCTGGAATCTGCCATCCGAATTCAACGCTCCCCTTCGCTTGATAGTAGCTGCTGCCATCCAATGCAAAGTTGTGCATCGTTCACGGAGGAACATCGTGCAGACATTCAAAACCGCCGTTGTTGTCGTTCTACTATTGGCCGTTTGTTATGGCGCTTTCAAAGCGCTCAATGCACCTGATCCTGAACTTCCGGCAAGCATTAAAGAGTGGATCACCGATGGAGAGGGCGAATCGATAGAATTCGCTGAACTTGAAATTGATACCGGCGAAATTGCTTCGCTGGATGACGCAGTGCCCATCTCACCAGAAGAGCTGATGAGCTCCTTCGAAAACGCGGGAGTGCCAGAAAGCACAAACGCATCAAGCACAGCCAGCAACGCAGCGGGCGAATCTTTTGAAGGTTTTGATCTGTCCAATGTGCCATCGCTCGATCCTACTGTGGAATCGCCTGGTAGTTCTGCGGGAGAAACCCCCGAATTCCCAAGCATCCCTGATCTGCCGAATACACCAGAGTCGAAGCCAAATTCGACAAACTCATTGCCGCAGCCAAGCGACAATGCTGGTGCTCCAGTTGGAGCTGATAGTAACATCGCAACATTTCCAGGTTCTGGCCAAGTCTCATTGCCTGGCGCTACTGACCTAGCAGCAGCAGGCAGCTTGCCCAATTTGCCGGATCTGGCCAAGCAGGCTGGAGAGGCTACCAGTGATCTGCAGCAAGAATTTGACAAAATGGTTCAAAATGCTTCGGAGTCTGCAAATCAGGCTACTGGTGCGGCTCAAAATTCCGTGAATCAAGTCAAGCAAATGGCTGAGAGTGGCGCAATTGATGCCCGAAAAGCCATTCAAGACTATGCGGCTGGCAGTGAACTTCCCAAGCTGCCCGATCTCAATACCATGGGCAACCAAGCGGTAGGAAACTTGACCTCCTCCGTCTCCTCCCGCATCAATGCCATGACGGCGGAATCGTCTCGCTCCTTGCCGGGAGAAGCAAGCCAATCTCCGACTACCAAGTTTTCCGTCGCTCGAGAACAAGCGTTGGCCCTTGCCAACCGAGGCGAGCTTAAGAATGCACTTGAGATGCTATCGCCGTACTACGGCAGCCCAGAATTAGACTACGCCCAAACTCAGGACTTGCTCGAAATCTTGGATGCTTTAGCGCGTGAAGTCATCTACTCCAAGCGGCACTTGATGGAGCCACCACACGCCGTCAAGGCAACGGATTCGGTTCAAACCGTCGCCAAACAATATCGAATGAATCCTGAACTACTCCGCGACTTGAATGGTCTGGGCGAAACGGCCAATGCCGTTGTGCCAGGTAAAGAATTGAAAGTAATCCGGGGTCCCTTCCACGCTCGAATCGACCTCTCCGCTAAAGAGCTGACGATCTTCGTCGACAACATGTACGCCGGTCGTTTCCCCTTCTCGGCTGGCAGCGACCCGAGCCCTAAGGCAGGTTCGTTCGAAGTTGTAGATCGTAGTCGACAACGATCCTACTATGGCACCGGAGCCGTGGTTCTTGACAAAGACGACCCACGCAATCCCTACGGTGGATATTGGATCAACCTTGGCAACGATCTTTGCATTCACGGATCAGCTCAAATGCCGAGTCCAGATCTGAAAGGTGCGGGCTGTATCAGCCTTGCACCACGCGATGCAAAGCATCTCTACAGCATCTTATCCAACGGCAGCCAAGTCAAAATCAGCGAATAGCGATCTGAACCAGATTCTTAGTGAGGCATCGTGGCTGGAGCACACCAGCGAAGGTGCCCAGCCGAAAACTCGCACGCTCCACTTGCAGGAAGAAGTTTCTTGCTAAGGTTTTACGCCGAACTGGCAGATCTCGATGGAGCGGCATCGCGAAGTAGCAAGACAGGGCAGTAGGCGAATGCAGGGTGAAGTAGCCGAGTAAAGGTTGCAGTAAACTCGTAATACGGGCCGAAAGAAACGCTCCGAAATAGGAAAGGTCGCAGTTAAACGTACGTTTTCGGCACGAAAGATTTTATCTAGCCATGAAGCGGGATTCTGGCTTAACGAATGCAATCAATTGTCATTCGGTTCGCTCTTCTCGGCCGGAATGGGCAACTTCGAATTTAACCAATCCTGGGCAGAAAAGGACAATTTGTCCTCGTGCTTGACTAACTGCTTATTGATCTTGTCGACGAGTTTGCCGTTTAAGTCTTCAATCTTTTCGTCAACGACGCCTCGCAGCCCTTTCCCTAGTACCTTCGCAAAGTCGCCGCCAACTTGGCTTATGCGCCTCACTCGATAATAGGTCAAATCGACGTGTGCATTGGTGATGTGTGGCTTTAAAGAGAAATCGGGCGGCAACACAAGCGGATTAATCTTGAATGCTACCGTGCCCTCCAAAGTCAGTCGGCAGGCCGCATCGGCGTTTGCACTGATACTCATCAACTGGACGTCTCGCACCCATTGGCTTAATCGGCCGAAAACGTCAAGCGAGCATTCTACGACGATGGCGAACGCAACGCGGCCATCCTCCAAGGAATCGAGCTTATCGAATCGAATCTTCAGCGTCTCCTCGGGCTTTACAAACGCAACTCGGTAACGCGTCCAGGTCCCCGCGTTCACCATCTTCTTTCGACGCTTCGTTTCGAGCTTCAGACCTTCTCGCCGCCACTCGAGTCCATCCCAAACTTCTTTTTGCTTGCCCCACTTGCGATCATCTTCATAGTCCGGAGGCAAATTGTTGCGAATCAGCTTTTCTAGCCAACTCAATACCTCAGGGGTCGCAAAATCGATTTGCTTTTTGGGTGGGGCCTTCCATGCAGCAAGGCTCGAAGGAACCTTATTCGAAGCAGGCTCCAGTTCACTTTCCTTTACCTGGGCTAAGGAATTCGAAG
>JBCCEO010000509.1:0-6300 GCA_039030255.1 Planctomycetota bacterium
CTACGCGACTGCGTTGGATCTGAAGGATGGTGTTGTAGTAAGCTGTTTTTGCTTCGAGCAGTTGTTGTTGAACAAGCAAAAGCTCATCAATGGAAATCACTCCGGTCTCAAAAGCGGCTAACCGCGCGTTCGTCGCAGTGCTTGCAGCCTGCATCCGCTCGCGTTGAAATCCAAGGTCGTCTTGATGGCGGTAGAGTGCTTGTAGGCTTCGCTGTACTTGGAAACGAATTTGCTTCTGTTGCTCGCTGAGTACAGCCTTCTCACGGGCGAGCCGAAGCCTTGCATTCTGAACAGCCGCCCGAGCCTGGCGAAAGCGCACCGGAATCTCATAACTCATTCCGAATTCAGACTCAAAGTGATCCCCGCTAAAAGCATCTTGAAAAGCGCTCGTGAATCTTGGGCCATCCCCGCCCAAGCTATCACCAAATCCATTGCTGCGTAGCGTCATTAGAAGATCGAGCCTCGGTCGCTGCAGGTTCTGCAAGCCAAGAATCTCAAGCTGTACTTGCTCGATACGAGTACGTTGTTGCTGAATTTCCAACCTGCTTGAAATGGCTTGGGCTTCTAGGGAACGGACGTCAAAACGTATCGGTGCCGTAAACGGCTCATCCGTTGGGTGAAGCAGAAGGTGACTCTCTTCGTCCATTCCGATAAGTCGGCGTAGGTTTGCTTCCGCCTGAAGCACTCCAACTCGGCCGTCGTTGCTGCTCCCCTGGATGTCCGCGTTTACTTGCGCGGTGAATCGATAATATTGTGCCCTCGCGAATGCTTCTTCGTCTGCTGCTCCGCCAGGTAGACCCTGCTCGTAACGCGCTCGTGCAGCTTGCCACGTTTCCCATGCCAAAGATCGGACTGCGATGGAAGCTGCAAGTCGGTCGTAGGCTAGCTTCAACTCCCAGTAATTCGTGATAACTTCAAGGAGCATCTCGCGCACAGCTATTTTGAAATCGGCTGTTGCGATTTGCGTATCGCGAAGCGCCAAAAGAATTCCACGATTATTGGGAAGGTCTGGTAGAGCGTTGGGGCCTAAGATCTGATTGACGCGGCCGCGTCCTTGGAGCAATGGTTGTCGGATCGTGCCCTCTAATTCCGAAGTCCATGAGTCCTGGAAAAGCAAGCTAGGATTATTGCTATCGGAATTCCTAATGTTTGATCGCAGAGAGAACGCAGTACCATTCCTTGCAATGCGATTCCAGCCAGTTTCCATATTGGTGACGTCATCCCGAATCTCGTTTGCGCCGCTTCCGAGCACTGGATTGTTAAAGACATCATCGTTTTTCGAATAGAGAATACTCGAGGATAGCGTGGGGTCAAAAGCAGATAACGCCGCCTCATAGCCGATTATTGGATTTGTATTCTGAATACTTGGGTCGTATGAGCTTCCAACTGCCCGTGGATTGTTTAACACGACCGCATCGAGGCTGCGTAGAACTTGAAGCCGATTGAGTGCAGTAAAAACAACTTCGTCGAGACTGAGCGGATCGAGACCCGAATAATGCTCTAGGCCTTTTTCCTTTAACAAATCGTTTTCAGGATGCAGGGCAGGCACTGCTTCCGCCTCAATCGGCTCCACTTTTTCTGGAATGTTGCCGGACCAGTTTTCAGGAAGCTGAAGCTCGGAAATGCCACTCTTTTTCGGCGGTGGAATAAGCTCCTGAACTCCTGCATTGACGGTGCTCACGGGACGAACAGAAAGGTAGTTTGGGTCTTCCTCCTGTAACCGAGCCGTGCCCCAAGTCTTTGTTGCAGCAAGTGTACTGTGACCAGCGGGCAATTGCCGTGATCGATCGAATTCGGCCGACGCTGCTCTACTCTGGTTGGAGAAGTTCGCGAAGCGATTGGTAGGGGAAGTCGACCGGCATCCCAGTAATAGCAAGCTTACCATCGCCGTGGTAGAAAGAAGAGTCCATCCAGGTCTATTCATCGGCTTGCTTAAAGAGACACGATACTCCGGTGGTATCGGTTCTCGCCAGGCGTGCGGTCGATGACAGTCGTACGGGATGCAGGGATTTTGAAACCCTTCGCGTTGATTATCGGTGCAATTGGAAGAGCCCGAAAAATCGGCAATCTTTACATTGCCGCTTTAACCCTGCCCAATGCTCAATATACCTTTACCCACAACTGAGGAAGAGAACTTCGAAATAGTAGTGCTAGCATGTCTAGCATGCGTTGCAAATGGTGATCCACCTACGTATCAGCAAGGAAAGCCGATTCAGCATCCGCACGTTCACTCAATAGCTGAAGACATCGTTCAAGTAAGTTGCACACCGCAAACAATGGGATGTCGTAGAAGTGGTGAGGGAGGGCCAACATCGGTACAAATAACTCGAAACCGAGCCACACTTGGCTACTTCGACGCGGAGGCAGTCAACTTGGAAGCTCGCACTTCGTCGATTCCAGCTTCGAATGGCAGTATGGTCTGAAGGAGGTTGAGCTTTTCCGGTGAATTGGTAGTACCATCCAGAATGGCGACGCGATCTTCCACGCGAATACTCTCACCAAGCATGCGTAAGGCTCCAAATCTCCCCCAAACAAAAGAGGGGAGCTTGACTTGCTTCTTAGCCCCCAGTTGCACAGCTTCGAGTAGTGTTTGATGAGCTGCGGCGAATCTCCCAACGATGCAACATCGCGTTTGAGTGGTCGAGCTAGTCGGAGCGACTCATGCCAATTCTATCTTGCAGATCAGTGAGCTCATTTGCAGTCAGATTTTCATGCGAGGCTGACCTTTGCGATGCTTGATCTAATACCACTTGGTTGACCACATCAGATTCCAAAAAAACAATCTGCGAGATCGACGAGCTAGATTCTCGACGCGCTGAGAGGAATTCCTTGGGACTGAGCCGTTAGCTCATGAAACGGCTGTATAGCATCCTTCCTGTCCGCCCCAAGGTCTACCTGCTTGCGTTAGGTGCCAATACCAGCGTTAGTCGGACGTACGCTGCGGGTTCGGTTCGTCTGAAAAAGATTTGCCGTTCAGCCGAGAGTTTAGTGGAAACAGAAGCCAGCAAGCTGAAGGTCTCTTGGTGTTCAAGGCGGGTTGCTACCACGCTTGCGCCATTTCCTGCACTCTATGGCGGAACCTCTTAAGGAAGAAAGGAAGAAAAGCACGCCCGGCAGGATTCGAACCTGCAACCCTCGGTTCCGAAGACCGAAGACTGTGTACTCCCAAGGACACGGAAATGAATCTGATGCCCTAATTCACCGCGCCATTCGCGATTGCGGGCCTCGGTCAAATAGTCCGGTGGCTCTGTTCAATCACTTGGCTGATTTTATGCATCATCACCTCGTTTCGTCCATCGCAGGCTGATAGTATTCATGGTGATTTATCGAGATGAATTGTTCTGCCTAAATCCGCCAAACGCTACGCCGCCGTATATCACGATGCGAGTTTGTTGATCGAGCGGTTAAAGCAAAGCCGCAATCTCCGATGATAGTTTCCCCTTGTCCCACTTAACTTCATTTACACACGCGCGAAGAGAGGATTCGAGTGATTGAACCTTGAGCTCGACGGCAAATCTCTTAGCTAGATTCTCTGGCGTTTCGCTGCCGCACCTAGATAGCGCCGTACGCATCACGAACCAACGGTTATGGCTGGCACCAAGTCGAACCAGTGCCGCGAAACAGAGTGCTTTGTCGGCAGGGGTACCCTTGTCAAATAGTGCTGCCAATCGCGAACCAATGCTGTCAGAGAATCCAAACTTAAATTTAGTCCCACAGACCCAATCGCAGTACTTCTCGATGATCGCCTCAGAAAGTCCATCTTGCCTCTCGGCAATCGTTGACAAAATGGGCGAACGCAGTAGCGTAATGAACGGGGTTGAAAGTATCCCAACATAGCTACTTGACGAGTGAGCCTCCGTTCTGGCGTCACTATCAAGCGTCAGAAAGAAGCGGAGGAATTGCTCAAACTTCGCATCGTCCCAATCGGCTATTCCCGCCATTTCGCTAAGCCATTCCTCCGACTTTGGATCGTCTTGACTATAGTGCCCGCCCGCTTCAAGCAATGCCTCAAGGACCAAGTCCCGCAGCTTGGATATGTTAGGGCGTTTTTTCGGATTGGTGTCTGTGCACTTCTCGATGATCACACCGATCTTGCCGTCGCACGTGTGCTTCGAATACGGAACTCGTGTTTGGTCGCTCACAAGGTCATGTAACACGCAGCCGAATGAGTATACATCCGAAGCGGGCTGCGCATTGTGAAACTCGCTGCGCTGCTCGGGAGAGCAGTATCGCTCTGTGTATATGGTCGTTTGCTCAGTCAGAGTGATCGTTTGATCGCTTGGTGGTAAGACTGCACCAAAGTCGGTCAACTTCCAATTACCACCTTGAAGCAGAATATTCTTTGGATTTAGATCTCGATGCACGTATCCCATTTCGTGGAGATACTGCAGTCCATTTATGATGTCGGCAACTGCCTCGATTGAAACGACGCCAGAGTCTTTGTCTTCTTGAATTTGTTGCTCATATGTCTTCTCCGCTAACGGCATAGTGAACCAAGGCTCGTCCGACGTGAGTTCGGTCTCGACGACCTCAATAATTTCAGGTCCGCTCAGATGCTGCTGCGTTTTGACTTCCCTAACGAAACGCTTCCGTAGACGATCCAATACTGTCTTTTTTTCTTCGGGGGAATGTGGCAAGTTGTGTGGGGCAGGCAGAAATCTCTTCCTTGCGAAAATCTCACCGTCGTCGTCTTCAACTTCTTCGACGACGCCAAATCCACCTCGCCCAATTTCTCTAAGAACCTTGTAAGACATTGCAACCTCTTCTTCGTTTCTCAAGAATGAATCAGAGAATGCTATCACGAAAAGAGATGCTGATCAACGATGGTGATACAACAGAGAGCCTGAAGTCGATTTGGATTCCTTACGGGTCCTTTTGGGCAGTTCTGGCTCCGACCCCGTAGGGAACAGTCGGTGCGTTAGACACACTTGCTTGCCAGTGACTGAGCTGAAAGGGTGACCGTCCGGACTTGCCCCTCCCGGCGTCGCTGCATTCGCTTTCGGCAGCGGTTCGCGTCAGAATAGTTTTGGCAGGGAGGTCCGCCGATGATTCCGTCGAATCGATTTGGGATCGTATGGAAGTCTTCGATTCGCTGATCCCAAAGCGTGTCGGGCCCGCGAACGACGGAAAATCCGAGTTCCTCAAAACCTCTTCCGAGAACATCGATCCCTGGAAATAAGGAAAGAACCAATTCCATGTTTGTGAGCCTACAGCGAAAACGTGTGACTGGACCAGGCACATCCGTTTTTACTTGGCCCCGCGTGACTCGTCAATCGAAAGTGACTGCGACAGAGTATCCGTTGATCTGGGAGAGCAGCTCGGGCGCGAGTTCTTCAGTGGGAATTGTGATCCCATCGTACGCGAAATAGCCGCGCCCCGGCGGGAGGTAGATTTCAGCAGCGCCATTCTGAGCAGGTGAGATTGTGCCTGTGTAGTTCCTGCAAGGTTGCGACATCGTGAATGAGAAGTTCTCCGCGCGATATGCGAGCGGAAAAAAAGAACTTGAACCTGGATGCCAAACCAGCGCGTATGCTGTAAGCAATCGAACGACGATTAGGTGAGAACCAGAGCTTGCAGCGAATCGAGCAGATCCCCATGGCCCCTCATCGGGATCTGCCGGCGGTGGATTAGGATTGCCCGAGCCTCTTACGTCAGTGGTTCCCACGCCTACCCATGCTCGCAAATAGGCAGCTCCCATCAGGACATGGTTAGTTGCGAATCCACTACCGCGCACCTCATCATACTGTGGATAAAAACGATAGGTCAAACCATCCAAAGTGAACTCGGGCGCAACCCGCTGCCAAAAGCACGCACATTTGCTAATCCTCAAACCGTTGGCAACTTCTCGAATTCTGCCCTCCGATCCAAATCCATAATCTGCATCGCTTTCCGTGCCGAGAGCATCGTCTGGATCGGTTGGTTCGCCGATGGTTTCACCGTAGGCAGGTACCTGCAACTCACCATTAAACACGTCCCAATACCCAGAGCCTGAAATGGTTAGTTTGTTTGGACGATTCAGGCACGCCCAACAAGGATCACAACAGTTGCACATCAGACTGGCCCTGGACCTCCACTGCCATCGTCGAACGCATCAGGATCACATTGCGGTTCGATAATGTGAAACTCACCGCCTGACTCCAAAGCATATCCCACGTCGCCAGCAACCTGATGGGCTGCGTTTCCGTTGTCATCGTGTAGCACGATATTGTTTATCGTGGTACCGCTCGGAACTGGAGTCACACTGCCAGCGGCTTGCCCTTTGCCAGAGCCTGCAGGTTCTTCGGCCATGCTGGCAGACAA
>JBCCEO010000510.1:0-6289 GCA_039030255.1 Planctomycetota bacterium
ATACCTACCGAAAACGTACCAGTCCTTACCCCGCGATGACAACATTTGATTCTGGCAGCGGAGAAGTTTGCCAGATCCGCCGAATTCGCACAAACACACCGCTGCAAGCCTTAGTTACGCTAAACGACACTGCCTTTATGGGAGCTGCTGGTGCATTGGCGAAACGGATGGACGAGTCGGCAGAGTCTTTGCGAGAAAAACTTATCTACGGCTTCCGGCTAGTTCTTGTCCGGCAACCTGAAGCCACAGAAATAGATCGATTGATCGATTTGTATCATGCGCTTAAAACCGAGCTTGAATCCAACCAAACCTTTTTGGACTCAGCAGGCCTCAATAAGGGCGACCCGCAACTCGTCGCACTCGCCAACGTCCTACTCAACCTGGACGAGACGCTAACGAAGCCGTAATTCGCATTAGACGATTCGAAAACATAAAATCTCCAGTTGGCCACTGAAATGGATCTACCACTTCCCCTTGAACAACAGCGTGCAAAAACACGGCGACATTTTTTTGGCCAAGCTGGACTTGGGTTCGGCTCCATCGCGCTCAGCTCCTTGCTAGGGCGTGATGCTGTTGCGGATGAACAGGCTTGGAGAATTCCGGCAAAGGCGAAATCAATCATCTATTTGCACATGGCCGGCTCGCCATCGCAGCTTGAGCTATTCGAGAACAAGCCCGCCCTTACACGCCTGCACAATACCGAGTGCCCCAAAGAGTTTCTTGAGGGCAAGCGTTTTGCATTCATTCGAGGCGTACCCAAAATGCTTGGTTCTCAATGCGAATTCAAGCAGCATGGCGAATCGGGGCAGTGGATGAGTAATCGACTCCCGCATCTCTCGAAAGTGGTTGACGAGTTGTGCGTGATTCGAACCATGCACACCGAGCAGTTCAATCACTCGCCAGCCCAATTGTTCATGCAAACGGGAAACTCGCTGTTAGGATATCCGGCCATGGGCTCATGGGTCACTTACGGACTTGGCAGCGAGAATGAAAATCTACCGGGCTTCGTGGTCCTATCTTCTGGCGGCAAAACTCCAAGTGCTGGAAAGTCACTATGGGGAAGCGGTTTCCTTCCAACGGTTTACCAAGGCGTGCAATGCAGGACCGATGGTGGCGATCCGATTCTTTTCCTATCCAATCCGAACGGCCTTTCACGCGAAGCGAGAAGAAAAACCCTGGACGCCATCGCTGATTTGAATCGCTACCAGCACAAGCATGTCGGTGATCCAGAAACGATAACTCGCATCGCCCAATACGAACTTTCCTTCCGTATGCAAATGTCGGTCCCTGAAGTCATGGACATCAGCCGCGAGTCGAAGGAGATGCTTGAACTATACGGTGCTACCCCCGGTTATGTCTCAGAAGCAGAATCGGCTGCCGACCCAAGAAGACTGTACAAGGGCGATGATCCGACCTTTGCCAACAACTGTCTCTTGGCTCGACGGCTGGTGGAAAACGGTGTCCGTTTTGTGCAGCTCTACGACTGGGGCTGGGACCACCATGGGTCTTCTCTCGGCGAATCCATCGATGAAACACTGCCTATCAAGTGTGCACAAACCGAACGCGCCATTGCCGGCCTGATCACCGACTTGAAGCAGCGAGGCTTGCTAGACGAAACGTTGATTGTTTGGGGAGGAGAATTTGGCCGCACTCCAATGATGCAGAACAATGTTAACAAGGAACTGAAGAAAGGTTACATCGGACGCGATCATCATCCTTATGCATTCACAACGTGGATGGCCGGCGGTGGTATTCGCCCGGGGGCGTATGGGCAAACCGATGAACTTGGATATTACATCGCTGAGAACCCGGTCAGCGTACGAGACTTGCAGGCAACTCTACTGCATCAAATCGGCATCAATCCCCAGCAATTCAGTTTTCCTTACCAAGGACTCAACCAGCGACTCATCGGCCCCACGGATGAAGGTAATGTGCTGAAAGATATTCTCGCCTAGATAGGAGACCCCACAACTTTTCTCATCAACTCGTTCTTTGGTGGAGAGCAATGCCGCTGCTTCACCGTTTAGAGATTACTACCGATGCTAAGACCGACCTCGACGCCATCCTCAGTGGCTTGTTGGGTTCTATAATGTCTCTCGCAATGGTCGATTCTCAACGAAACTCCCCGCACTTCCTTTTTCGCAAATCACCTCTCGCATGCCCGACTAAGATCATCGAAACTGCTTGCTTAGCAGCCGCAGTATCGCCCTGCGGACTCAAGATTCGCGACGCCTAGCTGATGAGTTGGAGCGCTGCAGCGAAAGATGTTCTTCGTCTGGTAGATTCAACTAAAACTAGAACCAATTGATGTAAGAGTCCCACTTTTCCCACTGCCACTGCAAGCCGCATGCGGCATCTTAATTGAAACAAGTTATTGCAACTATGATCACCATGGCGATGGCGAAGAAAGCTCCATAGGCCAACAGACGCATGAGTTGAACTAGCGACAATGCTCGCCAAGTCGTTGGTGGCATGGAAGCAAAGAATAAGAACTGCAAACCATAGAAGGAAAAAATGACGTAGAGAAGGTGCTCGGTTAAGAATAGTCCTTTCAACATTGCCATTGAGTACAAACCACTGCCTTCAAGCACCAGCGCGCTAGGTCGATCAGAAAAAACAATAATGGCAAGGTTAAGCTGACGCCCAGAAGTCTTCTTCCCCATACACCATGCGTGGCTCGTTTACTCGCACGCTCGTCAGCAGTTGTTGGCTTGCTCGCACAAAAGTTAAGAAACCAAAAGCTAAACAAGACCAGAAGAGCCAACGCCAAGCTCAATTCGAATTCCCCGAGTCTGAGCCAAGTCTCGTAGGTAAACAACAGTGGAAAATCGATGATGAATTGCCGTAGCAATAATGCCGAAACAACCACCGATGTCGCCACCAGAATGAATGGCAGAAAGGCAAGGCGAGTATTGCTGATCTGCCGAACCTCCTGTCGCAACACGCCAGGAAGCAGCATCACGGAGAGCAGTCCAATGCCACCAACAATTGTCCAGAGAACCGCATGTTCGGCAGTGAAGATGCTCGGCACGGGAAGCAATTCGACGGGCTACGGTGACAAACGTCGTGCAACATGGCTTTTATGCTAGGGCGCTTTGGGCTCACCCAGGGCAAATCAGAGTTTCGCTTTCGGGTTAAACGCCATTCACTTCAAGGCTGAAATGTTTTGATGGTCTTCTTTAGCTCCGTCGAAAGCCCAACAGCGGAACATTACGGTTGAATGCCCTTGGCTTCGAGCACCCTGACGGTGTCACAATCCCACCCGATTTTCAACCATTCCGCGATGGCTTGCACCTCCGCACATCCAAGGAGCACTTCGTCGAGGATGGCAATGACTGCATACTGCTCAGTTGGCAAATCGGTTACCCGGTTGGTAAATCACACTTTCGCATCGCAAATTTCACTTATACGATGGAGGACGACCGATTTAACGGTGAGCAGGCACAATTCGAGATCAACGTAATAAAAACCGTCCTCAAAAAGGCGGAGTTCGGTCGTGGGCCTGGCGTGAGTGGAGACTTTAACCTCGAATCACCGTGACGGCCAACATGGTTTTACGCTAGGCCTTCGATTGTTGTTCTTCGCTGGGGTGGTAAAATTGTTCGCAATTCATGCCGCCATCTGATGTCAGGGGCGGTGTCGTAAAAACATCCCGTTGTCGGGACGAGGAGATCAATTTAATGCAGACCGTTCGTGGTGACCTTCTCGCGTTCGCAATCGCTGGTGACTTCGACGTCATCATCCACGGATGCAACTGCCAGAATACGATGGGTGCTGGCATCGCGAAATCCATCAAACAGCAATTCCCAGCTGCATACGAGGCTGACCTCGCCACCGAAAAGGGCTCCCGCGACAAACTCGGCACGTACTCATCGGCGACGGTCGATTGCGATGGCCACGAACTCACCATCGTGAACGCTTACACGCAATTCAACTGGCGCGGTAGCAGGATCAAGGCCGACTATGATGCAATCCGTTCTGTATTTGCCTCTATCAAATCGGATTTCGCGGGCAAACGCATTGGTTACCCACTGATTGGTTCTGGGCTGGCCCGTGGCGATTGGGACATTATCTCAGAGATCATCATCGATGAACTGGCCGGGGAGAATCACACGCTGGTGGAATATCAACCGTAACGCTTCGCCCGACAACATGGTTTTTATGCAGGTCCTTTGGCAACGAGCCATGTCCTTGGTACAATTTCTCGTAGTTTATGCATCGTTCGCTTCTTTCAGAGTAGTTTCGTAAAAACCTTCCTTGACCGGACGAAATCATTGGTTGATCCACCGCGAATTCAGTACCTCAACACTGACCTCGACCTCATCTGCAATGTTGACCCAACTTTGCTTGTAGCGGAATTCGAAGCACGCGATCTTTGTGCCCATATCCACACGGACGATGACGGATTATTCTATGTCCGCTGCGATGGCGATAATGACACGGAACCGGAACCGAACATCTTGCGTTTGCTCGACACTATTGACGCGCTGAGCGATGCTTCACGCGACCTATGGAATCAATGCACAAAACGCGAGTTCAACGTTGGCTACGATTGCGGTGACGAACCGTGGTCATTCAATCAGGGACTGTCCAACGAAGTACTGCGCCGCATGGCCGATTGTGGCTCGACATTTCGAATAACGCTCTACCCACACCGCCCTGACTCAGTCGAGGTAATTCACGACGTCTCCTAGCGCCTCACGAAAACATGGTTTTTACGCTAGGACTTCAGCACACCTTCGATCTTTGGCAATGCGGGCGGGCCTTGGTACAAATTGCTTAGTTCAGGCATCGTTCGCTTCTTTATCGCGGTGTCGCAAAAGCTTCTTTAGGTGCCCCTGATCTGATGACTCCTCGGCAATATCAATACGTTGGGCCACCCGATATTCGCGATTCAGCACTTGCCTCTTCGCCCGTCGGTACACCGATTCGATGCGTTGATAATCTTTCGGCATGGATCGTGTCTCGGTCGTCGGACACTGAAGCGGATGGCTCCCTGATTTTCACGTTCACCGTGGATGTTGGCGGTACGCTTTGGCTTGCGCCCCGCCGCTCCGAACATGTCGCCTGTGCTGGTGGTGGCCCTGTGCTTTCCGCTGGCGAAATCACGTTCGCTGATGGCGAAGTTTCCGAAATCACCAACCAATCCACTGGCTTCTGCCCCGAACCTACTTCGTGGCCGACAGTTGCTGACGCGCTGGACGCCATTCCCGTTGATCGACCCCATGATTTCACGACACGTGTCGTGTTTCGCCTGTGTCCGGCCTGCAACGAACGCAACATCGTCAAAGATGGCTGGTTCGTCTGTGATCTTTGCGGGGCTGACCTTCCGGAGACATGGAACTTTCCCGTAGCACAACGGGGCTTGAACTAAATCCTGAATCGCAACCGTGGGCGTTTTTCTTGACGGCGAGCCCGAATTCGCAACCGCAGTTGACGCGGAGATTGCAATTATTAAGTCACGTCAGGCCAACCAAAAAGATTTGCCCAAACCGTTCCACAACCTGCCTGTTGGGGTGATTTCTGGTCGTAGTATCTGACGACATGGTTTTGCGATAGGACTTGGGCGTTCCACTTCGGCCACGCGGGCTGCCGTGGTACAACTACTCGTAGTTCAGGCATCGTTCGCTGCGTTCAGGATAGTGTCGTAAAATTCTTCCTTTACACGACTTCAACCAACTACATGGAGACGTTCACATTCTTCTGGGACGGGCCTTTCTCGCAATGGCACCCCTGCACATTCCGGCTTGATGGAGACCGTTACAATTGCGCGGAGCAGTTCATGATGGCTGAGAAAGCTCGTTACTTTATGGATGACGATGCCCTCAGTGCGATCATGCGTGCAGACCATCCACGCGACCAAAAACGGATTGGGCGCGAGATTTCTGGATTCGACGACTCTGAATGGCAGCACACTGAAACCAATGGTCGTCCTTACTGCTGGAACATCGTGTATCGTGGCAATGTTGCCAAGTTTTCGCAGAATCCCAAGCTGCTTGATATGCTTCTGCGCACAGCCGGAACGACTTTGGTTGAGGCTTCACCTTTGGATTCGATCTGGGGCATTGGCGTTGCTGCCGATGATTCGCGCGCTTACCAACGCGCGACTTGGCAAGGCACTAACTGGCTCGGCGAGGTGCTGACAGCCGTTCGTGAGTATTTCGCCGAATCCGATGGGACGGTCGCGTAACAAGGCCTTTAAGCTCGGCCTTCGTCCTTTGGCAGCGAGTGATGGCTTTGGTAGAATCTGCGGCAGTTCAGGCATCGTCCGCTTCATTCAGGCGGTGTC
>JBCCEO010000511.1:0-6281 GCA_039030255.1 Planctomycetota bacterium
GAATTAACTAAATCATGGGGCGAACCATGATTCTCCAAAGAGCCATGCATATACTTTGCTTTTTAATTTGCTTTCTGGGGCATTCTTCGTTAGACGGGCAGGAAAAGCAGAAGGTCATCCCGGATACCAATCAATCCAAGGAGTTTCCGAACGTCTATCACAGCCCCTCTGCAGATAGCACGCCCGATCCTTTTCGATCCATCTTTCAGTTAGAGCTGGTGGTCAAGCAGGATGAAGAAGCCGAAGTCATTTACGCGAACGGTGTGTTGGTAACTCTTGATGGGTTGATTGTTTCTGTGATCGATGCACCAGAATCGAGACTTGATGCATCGGATATCGAGTCTGCGACGGTTCTGCTTTTGGATGGGGCCAGCACAGAATTGAAGCTCAAGAAATACGATTCGGCTCACGGTGTGGCAGTGTTTCAATCGACTGGCCTTAAGGCTCCGCCAATGACTCTCTCGACGAAGTCTCTTGTCGCAAAGCGAAGGCTGCAGTGGCATGCTGTTGTTCAGAACGGCAGGAAGAGATATCTCTATTCACGATCTTTGCAAGTTCACAAATCCAAGAAAGCAGCTGGCGGCATCGAAGACCTATGCGAGATAATCGATGTTGCTGCTCATAGTTCGCTTAATGCTGATCGTTCAGGCTCCGCTTTACTCGCCTTGGACGGAAGCCTGGTCGCTTTGATGGGCCGGCAACCGCACTGGAACATCTCGCCCAAGAATGTCCTTCCTCGAACTAAGGTTGCTTTGGCGGTTCCCGCCTCAGTCATCGCTGCGATCCTCGACTGAATTATTGGATTGATCGGCCCTACGAAACGCAAGAACTACTCTCTAGGATCGTTTTCCATTGAAGGTTCGCTGCGCTAGATCGAAAAACTCCTGGCGCTTGGTTATTTTGTAGCTGGCTAGGAATGCGTGAATTGCGTTGCGATAGTCGTAGGTCTTACGTCGGCCTTCTCGACCGACCTCATCGGCGCGGGAACTGTCGCTCATGTCTGCGATTCCATTGGCATCGATGCGTTCATTGATTGCGTAGTATGAGGCTTTGAACAAGGCGATCATCTTGTCACGTTCCACGACAGATTTTTCACTAGTTCCGGTTGTTATGTCATAGTAGTCTGCAGCAAGCCGGAGTCCAAATGATTGGTAGTTCAAGTCGAAGCCGCCATCTTCGACGAGCAAAGCACTGCGATTCAGACGCGTTATGGCCTCATCGAAATAGTTGGTTGCTTGCACATCGAAGCGGTCCAATCCAGTCAGTACATTGGCTTGCCGAAATCCTAATGCCCTGAGGAAGTAGCGATGCGAAAACGGCTCTAGGTTTTGATCTGGTCTTAGATCTTGATTTTCGATGACCCAATCGGCCATGCGTGTTAGTCCGTCAATCCATTCTTCACGCATTTGCGGTGTGAATGCTTCAAAGGGGGTTTCGTCCAAACGATAGATCGCATGCCCTAGTGCACGCATAAACATCGTGGTGCTGTGGACGGCATCATCGCTATTAGGAAACCCACCATCTTCAGCTTGTTGGTCCAATCCCCACTGGATCATTTGAATTCCAACTGTCGTCAACTTGGTGTGTCCTGTGGCTAAACCAGATTCAATGAGCTCGGCTCCGCGACGCTGTTGTTCGATATAGAAATCATCACGCTCACCGGCTTCATAGTCCACGTTGACGCTGACCGCGCCCGTACTAGAAAAGCGTCCCGCCATGCGTTCGGGACTGACCCGAACTGCTTCGGTTAAGTAGAAGCCTTCGGCTCGGCGGTAGAAATCGCCGCTGTAGAATCTTACGGTTTCCCGTTCGCCGTGCAGTTTATTGCGTTCACCCGCACTCTCGAACTGGGAATCAACAGTGAATATCTCCGTATTCACAGAATCGTAGACTCGAACTTCGTCCTCTCCTTCTCCGGCGTAGGCATAAGTTCTTTCAAATCCGTCGATAGTAACTGAACGGTAATCGGAAGAGAGCTTCATGATGTTTTCGGTCAGAATCAAAAGGTCATCGCCGTCTGTTCCGCGTTGGTAGGCGCGGTCAGCTCCGCCATTGGTGGCGCTGATTTCGACATTTTCGAATCCATCCATACGCACATAGGAATCCGGACCTTCCATTACATCGCGATCACCTTTCGAAATAAAGCGATCATTGCCAGGCGAGTCCTCAAGTCGAGAGCTGTCTTCTCCTGCTCCACCGAAAATGTAGACACGCGAATAGCCGTCTACACTGGCGCCGGATTGGGGCCGATTGATTGCTAGAGAATCAGGTGATCCTGTAAGTTCATCATCGCCTCCGGAGCCAAAGACGTAGGCACGATCGTTACCGCCAGTTGACTCCGATGCCACGGTTCCAAATCCAAGTGCTTGAATCCGCAGCCCATCAGATTGTAGCTCTGCCCGATTGTTCCAAGTGCCGAATCGATCATCAGTGTTTTCCGAGCCAGACAATGAAATCGAATCATCCGATGAGCCGAAAAAGCGTACGTTTTGCACCTCGGTCGCATTGACTTCGGTTATTTCTCCGTTGATGGTTATCTGGTGTACGTCGTCGCCAACCACGAAGGATATATTGTCAGGCGCTGCGGTTCCGGAAACAACCAAGGTCTCATCTACAATTGTTAGGTCACTTGCCATCAGCTCACGTTTGGAGAGTGATTCGAGCGAAGGCTTTCGATTCTTGTAGCTCTTAACGTTGTCCGTTTGGGAATGCGATTCTGTAGGCGGAGGGAACAGCGGCCGTTCCCAAAACCCTTCTGTGCTGCCGAGAGTGATGTATTCGTGTAACGATGGGAAAAGTGGAGTTTTCCAAAATTCGGTATCGAGAAGGCTCATGAGTAATTCCCATTGGACTGAATGCAGTGAGGTTCGGGCGGGAGGTTTTGCGCTACGGCAAGTCTCCCCAACTTGAACGAATGGAATGTGTCTTTCAGAAATCCATCTGTCAAAACGGAGATGCTAGTTTTTGATCTATCTACCAAAATACTGCAGATGCCGTACTAGGCAGGGCGGGATTACGACAACAGGTGCGTAAGTGTGTAATGGTAAATCTTATGGGCCATGGGAGAGTTGGCGAATGGTCGCCGGGCCCAGGTATCGCTCCTCGCAAATTCAGCGAGTAGCAATGGCTGTCCAATTGCGTGATACCAAACCCGATGCCGGAAAGTGTGCATCGATTGAGATGGTCAGCACCAAATGAAGTTTCGATTCGCAGAAAAGCAGAAATCGCATTCGGAGTCTAGTGATTCTGAGTAAGGTAATTAGACTGTGGCCACCACCATTTTTTGGCGTATTTTTTTGGAGACACAGAATATGATGAGAATTCTCTCGACTCAAACAAGAACATTTTGGTGCCTTTGGGTTCTGTTCGGTGCAGCCACTGCCAATGCTGAAATGATTTTATATGGAACAGATACAGATTCTGAAGACTTGCTGACAATCAATACCAGCACGGGAGCTGGTACAAATGTTGGAAATCTCGTCAATGCGGCGAGTGTTCAAGGGCTCGCATATGATAGTAACACACAGACTCTGTATGGCATTGACGCCGCAGGTGCAAACGACGATTTGGTCTCAATCAATCGGGCGACAGGGGAAGCAACCTCCATCGGATTTTTGAATCTCAATATGGCAAGGGCGGGCGCGGCGTTCGATCCAAATTCCAATACACTTTACGTGTCCAGGCCCCAAGGTAATGAGCTGTATACTGTGGACATCAGTGACGGCACGCCCACACTCATCGGAAGTCTCGCTACAGACTTCGTCTCGGGACTCGCATTTGATCCAGCTACGAATACGCTATTTGGTGTCGACCATGGAACGGATCGACTCTATACCATTGATACAACTACTGCCGCTCAAACGGAGGTGGGGCAATTGGGAATATCCGTTGACAACGCGGGTTTAGCTTTCAATACAGACACGAACACGCTCTACCTTAGCGATATTACTACCGTCACACTTTACACCTTAGATTCCTCCAATGGGACAGCGACTAGTGTAGGTGCCCTTGGATTCAGCAATGTGGCTGGCCTAGCCTTTGGTGCCAGTGTTCCAGAGCCATCAACGCCAATCTTAATGTCCTTAGGCTTGACGTCCTTCCTGCTACGTCGTCGCCGAAGTTCTCGGTAGACCCGTTTGGTTCCACCAACACTTTGGGCTCCAAGTCCCGGCGGAGTATTACAAGCTGGAACAAGAAGGTTGGGTCGCCTTTCGATCGAGCGATTGATTGTCGCAATACGCCGAGAAAGTAAGCCACTTACGAGCCATTTCGAAGAGGGAGATCCATCTTGCGTTTGCCCTCCATCAAGAACGCGGGCAATGCGCGGATGTTTCATCAAGCCAAGGGCTTGACGCGCGGCTTCGAAAGGTGAATCGAATTGCTCGGATTCGCCATGCAAGGTCTTGATGACTTTGACTGCAACCTGCCGATGGATTGGACTATCTTAGGCCAAATAGACCACGCCCGTCCCGCCTTCGCCACTTCTCTTGATAATTCGGTAAGGTCCAATCCATTTCGGGAATATGCTTGGACTATTGTTGGGTCTCTTATCCGTCGTGGCGACCGCTTCATCCGCTGTTTCGTGGGCATCAAACTGGTCGGCAGGCGCAATGTCACAATCTTCCATTTCGTCGTGTTCGCTCGTCATCCAACGCGGGCTAGAATTGCGAAGAGTTTCTGTGGGGCAAGATACATGGCGTTTCCGATGGAAAGGTTAGTGGGGACGCGTCAAAGGAAGCAGGCTGCCTGAAGATGATCCAATTATTCTGGTAGTGACCACCAATCCGGTTATCCGGTGTAATGCAATGGCTCAAGATGAGCTCCAAGATTCGGGAAAAGCAGCGGTGAATATTGGCGAGAGAGAAGGCAAGCTATGAGTCGTGCAGAGCCCCTAATACCGAAGGCACCTAGACAATCCGTACAGTCGCTTTGTCTCATTGTTATTGCAGTGGCCACATTGACGTACATGGTCTTTTGGCTGCGGCCCGTTCTGGTGCCTTTCGTCGTCGCTCTATTTGTCGTAAGTGGTATCACTCCAGTGCTGGAGTTTGTCGAAAAATACCTCGGTGTCAATCGCCTGATCTCCTCGGTCATCGCCTTTGTGTTGGGACTGCTTTTGCTGGTCGCGCTTTCATTCTGCATCTGGGGATCGGTCCAGCAATTGGCGGTTCAAAGCAAGGCATATCGAGCACGTGTAGCAGAGCTCTTAGGGATTGCCCACGCTTGGTTTCCTACCGAACCTCTGGGCCTGGAAGAGATTCAACACGAGTTAGAAGATAGCCTTATCGATCCTCAAGATCGTATTGTCGAACAGGAAGGTGCGGGAGTTGCTCAAGGAGCAACAGGTTCAGATCCGAACGACGAGGGGGAATCTGGTACCGATGATAATGGGCAAACGAGTCAACTCGCAGCAGGTGCGTCATTGCCCGAAGACGATGTTCAGGAAATTGCGACGCACGAGGTTTCCAGCATCAAGAAGTTTGTCGACCGCTCCATTCGCGAGGGTGTTACGCATGTTACAAGCGCGCTGCTTGAAGTGCTTTCCACCAGTGTAGTTGTCCTGATTTATGTTTTCTTTTTGATCCTCGGGTCGCCCGATAGCACGCGCATGTCGGGTTCGATGCAAGCAATTGATCATCAAGTCCGCTCATACCTGTTCTTGAAAACGATGATCTCTGCTGCAACTGGAATCGCCTTTGGCGGCGCACTTTGGATTCTCGGCGTGCCTATGTCGTTGACTTTTGGGCTACTGGCATTCCTCCTAAACTTCATTCCGAATGTCGGCCCCGTTGTTGCCAGCCTACTTCCAATTCCGTTTATCCTACTGAGCCCCGATGGTTCTGTCTGGTGGATGATCTGCGCCATCGCCATCACCATGTCGATCCAAGTGGTTAGCGGTAGTGTGATCGAGCCAAAGATGATGGGTGAGACTTCAGATCTGCATCCAGTTGTTATCCTCCTTGCTCTGATGTTCTGGGGCATGATGTGGGGTATCACCGGAATGTTCTTGGCCACGCCTATCACAGCTGGGATCAAGATCGTGCTCGAAGGAAATCCCACGACCAAGCCAGCAGCAGACATTTTGGCTGGACGCTGGCAACGGGAAGAAGCAGATCCGGAACCTGCACCCGTGAGCTAGACCATCTACAAAACAGGTTCGAGCGAGAAGCCTTGTAACTTTGTGGAGTGTGTAGAAGGCGACAGCTTGCTGGGTTTGAATCAATCCAGCGAAGTGCTTTCCGGGACTTCGCACAGCCCGCCTCTTTCTTGTCTTTCAAAAA
>JBCCEO010000512.1:0-6272 GCA_039030255.1 Planctomycetota bacterium
CCCAAACCTGGCCCAGCAAACATTGGGCATCTCGGCTTTATGGCAAATCCTCAATGGCAACTTGCTAACACCTTCGGCCAACTGCGCCCCCGCAGTCGCTTTCTAGCGCGCGGTTTTAGAGTGCTGGCAGTGATGCTTCTGGGTATTGGTTTTTTGGAACAGAGCATCCTTGCCAAAGAAAGCAAGGATACGCATCAAGCGTTTCTGACTGAGAACTGTATGGACTGTCATTCAGGAAGCGAGGCCGAAGCAGGACTTGACCTAGAACCCTTGATGACCACTGGCCTTAAAGCCTCCAACGAACAGAACTTTGCGACTTGGGTTCGGATCTACGATCGTATTGAATCAGGCGAAATGCCTCCTCAGGATTCTGGATATGAGATAGACCCAGAGCAGCAGGATCAATTGCTTGCGACCCTGAAGAGCCACTTAAAAGAGCAAGCCAGCCAGCGTTACGCCAGCGGCGGCCGAGTGTCGGCCCGTCGCTTAACGAACTTGCAGTTGGAGCGCACATTGCACTCGATTCTCGGTGTGGACATTCCACTTGCCCGGGAGATGCCAGAGCCGCCTCGCAGCGAAGCTTACAGCACTGAGGCGCGTTACCAAGCATTTTCGCATTTTCACGTGGAGCAACATCTACATGTCGTTGACCTTGCACTAGACGAAGCCTTCCGACGCGCCCTCTCACCTCCCGACGAATGGACTCGAGAACTCTCAGCAAAGCAAATATCAAGAACTCGCACTCGCACCCGCGAACCAGAATACATCAATGAAGCGGCTGTCGTTTGGTCATCCACTCTAAGTTTCTACGGGCGTCTTCCAGCAACTACCGCGCGACGCAGCGGTTGGTATCGCTTTGAATTCGACGTAAGCTCCCTCAACACGCCCAAAGATCACGGTGTTTTCTGCACCGTACGCACAGGGCAGTGCGTCTCAAGTGCTCCGCTACTCAGCTGGGTTGGTTCCTTCGAGGCATCCAAGAAGCGCAAGACGGTTGTTTTGGAAACCTGGATTCCACGCGATCAAATGCTGGAGATCCGGCCGGGAGATCGCACACTGCGTATGGCCCGCTTTCGTGGCGGTCAGTCAGCAAATGGAGAAGGCGGAAAACAGAACGTGCCGGGAATTCAAATTCACGGCATGAAAGTAAGCCGAGTTCATCAAGGTGCCGAGGACGAGCAAATCCGAAATATTCTCTTCGGTGATCTGGAAATTCGCACTGCACGAGCGTCCAGCCTGGAGCAAGCTCTCGAGCGCTGTGAAATCAAGCTGCCAGCAAGTGAGCTCAAAGGTAAAGCACGAGGATTGATTGGTGATTTCGCCTTTCGTGCTTTTCGGCGTCCAGCAAGTGGGAAGACTGTCGATTTCTACTATCAAGTCTTTGAGGAAGCATTCGAAGGTGGTGAATCTTTCGCCGAGGCTCTTCATGGATGCTACCGTGCCATTTTATGCTCGGCGCGTTTTCTATATCTGTACGAAGAACCTGGAACTTTAGATGCGTACGCACTTGCTTCAAGGCTGAGCTATTTCCTATGGAATTCCCCGCCAGACGATGAGCTTTACCGCTCCGCTGCATCAAAGGCAATTCTTCGCGCTGGAGAACTTGCCAAGCAAGTAGACCGTATGCTGGCCGATGAACTCGGGAAGTCCTTTGTGCCCGATTTTGCGGCTGAATGGTTGCAATTAAGAGACATTGATTTCACCCAGCCCGACACCAGACTCTTTCGAGACTTTGATCCGATCGTTCAGAACGAAATGCTCGACGAAACGCATGCCTATCTCCAGCATGCTTTGGATCAGAACCAAAGTGTCAGTCGCCTAGTGCAAAGTGATTTTACTTTTCTGAACAATCGCTTAGCACGCTACTACGGCATTGAGAATGTCGAAGGAGATAAACTTCGGAAGGTAAGCCTCAGGGATGGCCAGCGCGGCGGAGGATTACTAAGCCAAGGATCCATACTGAAGGTCACCGCAAACGGTACTAGCACCTCTCCGGTACTCCGTGGCGTATGGGTTGCCCGCCGCATCCTTGGACAAGAGATCGCCGATCCACCAGAGAACGTTCCTGCGATTGAACCCGATATTCGCGGTGCCACAACCATTCGAGAACAGCTCGAGAAACATCGTTCCCAACCCGACTGCGCAAGCTGCCATTCAAAGATCGATGCACCTGGATTCGCACTTGAGAGTTTTGATCCAACTGGAAAATGGCGAGACTATTACTCGCGGTCTGGAAAGAAAAAACAAAAAGTCGATGCGAGCTATACAACCCGCGACGGGAAAGACTTCGCTGGCTTCGATGAGTTTTGCAGTATCGTGGCATCCGACCCAGAAAGTCTTGCCAAGAATCTGCTGAATCAGTTTCTGTGCTATGGAACAGGGGCTGAAATTGGATTTGCCGACCGCGATGAGATAAACACTATCACCAAACAACTAAAGTCAGACGACTATCGAATTCGGTCAATTCTAATTGCCGCCGTCCGAAGTCAGATTTTTCGAACGAAGTAGCGACACGCGTTCCACAACAGAATTACGATCTGGTCCACTCCTGGAAACCAAGTATGAGTATTTTCCACATCGGTACAAAACAACGCCTGCACCGCAGAACGGTCCTTCGTGGAGCTGGCGTCGCGCTCAGTCTACCTTGGCTCACCGCGATGCAATCAGCTTTCGCCGCAGCTCCGAAGCGTTCCCCTCGTTTTGTAGCTTTGACTTTGACACTCGGATTACACAGCCCGAACTTGGTGCCTAAGGACGCTGGACGAAACTATCAGCCCTCGCACTATCTCAAAGAATTGAATGACATTCGTGATCGGTTCACGGTTGTTTCTGGATCCTCACATCCGGGTGTAAAAGGCGGTCACCGTGCCGAAGCCAGTCTACTTACGGGTGCTCCGCAGGGCGGTGGTCGCGCTCGCAATACGATCTCGATCGATCAATACTTAGCAAAGCACCTTGGCGAACAAACTCGCTTTCCTTCACTCGTCCTGAGTGCCGATCGCAGTGACAGTCCTTCCTACACGGAAAACGGCGCGATGATTCCCGCCGTCTCCTCACCGTCCAAGCTTTTTGCCAAGCTCTTTGTGGAAGACAGCCAGAAAGAACGTGCGCGACAAGAATCACGAGTGCGCGAAGGCCGCAGCATCATGGATCTGGTTGCCGAAGATGCCAAATCCCTGCAGCGTCAATTGGGATCCGCCGACCGCGACAAACTTGATTCCTACTTCAGCAGCGTTCGCGATTTGGAATTACGAATGGCTGCATCGCAAAAATGGACACAGCTTCCGAAGCCAGATGTTGACGCCAAAATGCCTGTCGACGTGAGAAACCCAAGTGATATTATTGCCCAGCAAAATATCATGCACGACGTCATGCGTTTGGCACTCAAGACAGACTCGAGTCGTTTCATTACTTTTCACACCGGTGGCGGAAGCGGAGTAGTTCCAATCGATGGAGTCGACGAAGGATATCACACGCTCAGTCACCATGGCCAAGATGAAGAAAAGCTTTTGCAACTCGCGATCGTCGAACAAGCGATCGTCAACCGGTGGGCAAACTTTGTTCGCGACTTGGCAGAAACAGAAGACGAGCACGGAAACCTGCTAGATCAAACATCCGTCTTATTAACCAGCAATCTCGGCAACGCCTCCAATCACAGTAACAAGAACATGCCAGTCCTCTTTGCCGGTGGAGGATTCAAACACGCGGGGCACCTAGCGTTTGACCAAAAGAACAACTACCCTCTCACCAATCTCTTCGTTTCCATTCTGCAGAATTGCGGCTTGGACATCGACGAGTTCGCTACAGGCAAAAGCACGATGAGTGGACTTGAGCTTCAAAGCTAGCGACCGTTGCCTCGCACGGATAGATACGTACCAAAGGCGTCTATTCGGCTATCTGCTGGCAGCATCGATAGCCTGCTGGGCTTCGTGCAGTTTGCGCTCTAGGTCCATTTCTTTGAGGGCTTGTATGATTTTGTTGCGATCTCCGCGTGAGATCGGCAACTCTGAGTCCTCTTCGAAGACGCCGAGCGGCACGCGCTCCATGACCCAGTCATCGCTACGCTGAGTCGCCAGAGGCAAATCCTTGTTCCCAGTGGCTTGTGCGTTTGCCAAGGGATTGCGTCCCCAAGCGTAGCGAAAGTGAATGGGCTTGGGAACCATCGAGCTGCTCAGTAGAATCTTCTTTCGATCGAGTTGAACGCGCCCACGATTGTCCTTACCTTTCTCGGCATAAGCAGCGGCGGCGGGATGGAACTTGCGATCTTCTCCCGCGATTGCAAACCCTTGCATCAAACCGTCCATAGGATCCCCGACGTCCGTGTCCAAAGTCAACTGGATCGAGTCCTCCATTACTTGCATGTCCGTCACCATCGGTGGCTTCCATTGAACCTGTCTTTCAAAGCCATATTGTGTCGCTAATGCCCAGCGTGCGATACGCTCTCCAGCCGGAATTTTCAGTTGCGGATGATACCAACGCCGACGCAAGTCATAGGTGCTGACAAAGCCAATGTTCTTGTCGCCCGCTTCATAGAGTTTGAGAAAAGTCGAATACTGAGCGGCCCGAATTTCGATGCCCGCGTTAAACATCTTCTCCGAGTAATTCTCAAGCGTTTGAGGATAGCCATCGGTGCATAACGAAAGGATCCCAAACGGCAAGTCGGGATCTTGAAAGGCCTGACGCCAAGCTGAAATCATCTCAGGAAAAACATCGCGGTACATCTCTACGCCGGTCGAACCGTCAAAAGCATTATTGTAGCCTTGATGGAAGATGGCTCCCTTAAGCGAAAAACCTGCCAACGGAGAGATCATTCCTGCATAGCAATGCCCGGGATAGTTGTGATCTCCGATGGGACCGGGCCTTAAGTCATTCGGCGGCTCTTTTCGGTTCTCTGGTATTGGCTTACCTTCCTTTGTCTGCCGAGCAATCCATTGTTCATTTTGTTGAATGCGCTTTTCCAAGTCTGCTTGGGCATCCCATTCGGCGGCCGAGTCCTCGAATTTCTTGATTTTGGCCTGCGTGGTTGGACTATCCAGAGTTTTCAATACTTCCAGCGGAGTCCATGTTTCCACCGTTGTTCCCCCGCGCGAAGCGTCAATCACGCCGATGGGAATATCGCTAGCCTTGTGAATTCGGCGTGCAAAGACGTAGCCGATGGCGGAGAGTTCACGAGCCACTTCAGGTGAACACTCTTGCCAATCGCCCTTGCGAAAATGCCTTCCAAACCAGCCACTCCATTCATGCAGTCGATCAAAACTCTTTTTAGGCTCTGGGCCAATTCCGTAGGGAACCGTCAAAATCCTAAGGTTTGGGTAATTGGCTGAGACGATCTCTAGCTGACCGTTTTCCACTTTGGCCAATTCAAATTCCATATTGCTTTGGCCACCCAGCAGCCATACATCACCGACTAAAATATTGCTGAGTTCGAGCGATTCTTGCTCGCCCTTTACGGTCAACACGGCGGGCGAACTATTAGCCGGAAGTGGCTCCAAGGCAACCTTCCAAGATCGATCCTCATCAGCCACAGCAGAGTCTGATTTACCAGCAAAGGAAACGCGAATCTCCTCGCCTGGCTTTGCCCAACCCCAAACGTGGATCGGCTTATTGCGCTGCAAAACCATGTTCGATTGAAAAAGATTGCTTACACACAGTCCGTCGTCAATCGCCGCGATTTCGACCACATTCTCTTTCGGCATCTTCTGTGCATGCAATTGGTGAACAATTGTCGCACTTAGTGCGAAGAAAATGCTGCCGAGAACTCTCGCGTTCATCTTGATAGTTTTCGCTCGACAGTGACCCCAGTCTCCTCGAAACCGGTCCGGGTGATGTGCCAAGCCCGGTGGAAGATCGGGATCTCGACCCAAACGATTTTGAACACCGGGAAGAACTGCTGCGCCGGAATCAGGCCTATCTGGATTGGGAAATTGCGTTAATCGATCAGTTACCGGGCGAACCCGCCGCCCCTTATTTCGGCGTTCGCAAAACTTAAAGTCAGATTGCGAGTACCCAACGCCTAATTAGGACGCAGATTTCAGATGTCATTAAAGCTGACAGTGGTGTTTCAGGACTGTCAAAATTGTTTACAGCAAATGGGTATGATTAATAAATAATGGTTGACGAGAGGCGTTATTTTGATTTTGGCATGAAATCTGCTCTATTACGGCTATTCGTTTCAGAACTTAGGATTACCATGAAAACATTAAAAATAATCGTTGCACTGGCCTTTGCCCAGTTTTTGCTGGTCGGTAACAGCCATGCGGCCTTGATGTATC
>JBCCEO010000513.1:0-6250 GCA_039030255.1 Planctomycetota bacterium
ATAGAGCGAGTAATATCTTTTAGAGGTCCCAAGGCCATTTCCCTATGACTCCCGTTTTGTAACCACTGTTCTGAAGGATCGATGCGATGGTCTCGGTTCCAGGCTGTATAATTGCTGGTGAACTCGGCGGTGCGATTCCGGTTCGTTCACCGCGAAATGCATAAGTTCCCGTTAGGAGTGAATAGCGTGTAGGCGTGCAAGTTGAAGCGGAGCAGTATCCGCTTGTAAACCGTTGGCCTTCGGCCGCTAGGCGATCGATGTTTGGAGTCGTAAACGAATCCGCGCCGTAGCAAGACAGGTCCCCGTATCCTAGGTCGTCCGCCATGATCACGATGACATTTGGCTTCTCCGCAAAGGCACTCGGTGTAAATAACGTTCCTGTTGCGAGAGAGAGAAGCAGCAACGTTAGAATTGGATTCGTTCGCATCAGGATATCGGCCTAGATTGAAAAACTGAAAAGACTCTGTCGGGACGTGACCATTGGTCCAACATTGTAACTAGAAAACCGAGCTTTATTCGAAGGCAAAGCCCATCTGCTGCGGCTTTTTCGGTAAGGAAGGAAGTTCACTTGGACAAAGAATGTTTTCATTTGCCACATTTTGCCGGGCGTTCAGATGCGATGCCAAGCGACTCCAGAACTCTCTTGCAAATTTGGGAGCAAAGGTGTCGTCAGGCGCGTGTGTAAATACGATTGGCTCAAGTCCCTCAGCAACCCATTCTGCAACTGTAGGAATCCATTCGTCAATAAACTTGTGAGTCATCTCAACACGGTTGCGTCCGACCAGTCGTAACATGGGCCGCGATCCCGTTACGTTTTTTCTCAAAGGCGATTTGGGTTTTCGCGTTTGCGAGACCTTCTCGATTTCATCATCTGGATCGGCTTGGTAGAGGGGACGAGAATCGAAAAGTGTTTGGTCCATGCCGTTTTCGGAAAGCATATCGATAAGAAGATTTTCGTTTTCAGCGGAGTCAAACCAGTCGGAGTGGCGCACTTCGACGGCGAAATCCAAGTCGCCCGGTAAAGTCTTGAGGTATCTTTCGAGGACTCCTGTTCGTCGCGCGCAAAAATCTGGGCCGAGCTGCAAGAAAGCCGGCCCCGCCTTCCCGGCTTCCGCCAGGATGTAAAGAATTCGCAAGAAATCCTCTGTGCTTCTTTCGGCACCCAGCAAGCCACGTTCATGCGAAATCTCGCGGGGAAATTTCATGCAAAACTGAAAGCCATCGGCAGCTTCTCGCCCCCAGCGCCTCGCATGCTCTTCTGCCGGAATCGCGTAAAAGCTGTTGTTGCCTTCGACTGTACTGAACATTCTGGTGTACCAGTTCAGTCGATCTGCTTTCGCCGTGCGAGTTGGATAGACAATTTCAGACCAACCATCACAATTCCAAACTGGACAACCAATTCGTATGGGCAGTTTGGGAGACTCGCTGCTGAGCATTCTTTGAAGTCCACGGTGCAAATGAAATGTCGATAGCTATGCCGCATTTCGATTAACCACGCCAACCTTCAAATTGGCCACATTAATCGCAATGCTATCGCTGCATTTGTGGGCGACCGTAGGGCAGGGGGGAGCCGAACTGGGCAAGAGCGCCGGTAAAAACACTGCAATGGCGCAGCTTAAACGAACTTTCAATGCTTGCAAAGAATCGATGGCGAGCTTTACTTCAATCCAGGCAACTTGATATGTCGATAGTACTTACAACGTAGAGTCGACGATACGAAGCGATTGCTTCGAAGGAACGCGATTAGGACACTTTCCATGCTGCTGCAAAAACGAACCGCCTTTCTGCTTATTCGATCCTTCTACGCTGGGCGCAAGGTCCTTGCTCGTCGTAGCTTCGTCTGCTTAATGATGGCAAGTTGCCTATCTATTTTCACTTGCCAGTCTGTTCTCTCGCAATCGCGAACGAAAGACGGCGCGACGGTCGGCGGCCTGGCGGGTGCTGTCATTGGCGGCATTATCGGCAAGCAGAATGACGAGACTCCAGAAGGTGCTTTGATTGGCGGAGCAGTTGGTGCAATCACGGGTGGTTTGATTGGCAAGTCGCAGGATAACGAGCTGGCCCGTCAACGCTACTATCAGCAACAAGCCTACTACGCACAACAGCAACAGTATTACGCTCAGCAACAAGCTACGCAGCAGGCAGTTCAACAGAGCGGTGTCAGCATGAACGATGTTCTGAACATGAGCCGAAGTGGCCTGAGTGAAAGCCTTATTCTGACTCAGCTGCAATCGCGTGGCGTTCAGAATCGGCTGGCGGTTTCCGATATCATTTCATTGCACCAGCAGGGTGTTAGTGATACTATTATCACTGCCATGCAGAGCGCGCCGCTTTCGACTCAAGTTCGAAATGCGTCACAAACGACTGCTCGGCCCGTGTCAACGTACAGCCAAGTGCCTTCATACAATCCGATTCCCACTTATCAACCAAGTGTAGTAATTCAGCCGCAGCCAGTAATTTATTCTCGGCCACCTGTCTACGTAGAACGCGTGTATCGATCTTGCCCGCCGGTTCAGAGACACTATCACTACGGGCCCTATCGCAACAGTGCTTCGATTCGCATCGGATTCTAAAGGGAACTAAGTTGTCTTCACGGATATCTAGCCGAGCATTTTCTTCGAGGCGAATTAGAGTTTCAGTCTCGGTTTATTCGCCGGCAGGGAAAAAACGTAAACCCTCTAGAATTGCTCGTTGAACACGGAAATTGAGGGTGATTTGAAACTTCCGTTGTCAAACCCCACTACACACTTCTCGCCCCTTGTGGAAAAACGCGCTGCGACAAAGTAAGCTGTTGGAATTCTAATCCCACCAACACTTCGCAAGATTTAGTCGAATGTCGCAAACGCCATTTTCTCGTCGAAACTTTATTGCAACTTCTAGTGCTTTGGCTGTGGCTGCGAGCGCATCCATGGATAGTCAACTTGCTGCGTCAGAGATACAGCACACGACCGAACCGCGTCGATTATTGAAAACTTTGAAACTGGGAATGATCAAAGTTAAAGGAGATCTGACTGCCAAATTCCAAGCGGCAAAGGATGCTGGCTTTGATGGGGTGGAAATTGGTTGTCCTGGCGCAAACGTAGAAGAGATTAAGAAAGCCATTGATGCCACTGGCCTGATCGTTGACGGTTCCGTTGGAAACACTCACTGGGGCGTCAAACACTCGGACAAGGATTCCAAAGTTCGAGCTCAAGCCCTTGATAATCTGGAACGAAGCATTCGTGAAACTAAGGCAGTTGGTGGGCACACTGTTTTGCTTGTCGTCGGCCATGGCAATGACGGGACTGAAGAAGAAGTATGGCAACGCTCTATTGAGAATATTCGCAAGGCTTTGCCGTTGTGTGCTGAGCTAGGAATGTATATCGCAATTGAAAACGTTTGGAACCAATTCTGCTACGAACACAATGGCCCGGATGATCAATCGGCAGCCAAGTTCGTACAGTACGTTGACGAGATCGATTCTCCTTGGGTTGGAATGCAGTTCGACATTGGTAACCACTGGAAATACGGCAATCCGGCCCAGTGGATTCGCGAACTTGGAAAACGCATTGTCAAATTCGATATCAAAGGTTTTAGTCGCCAAATGAATGGCTGGGCAGATATTACCGAGGATGATATTCCTTGGGGAGATGTCCGAAAAGCAATCGATGATATCGGCTTTTATGGTTGGATCGCTGCGGAAGTTGGCGGCGGGGACGAAAAGCGTTTGAAGACGGTCGCCGACCAAATTGACAAGGCTTTGAATATCCAAGTCTAGCTTCTGCGAAATGACCTCCGATGGCCCCAAGTCAAGCTATTTTTTTTAGCTAAGAAACTCGTGCACTAGCTCGCCATGAATGTCATTAAGCCGATTGTGTGGCCCCTGGAATCGAAAAGTAAGTTTTTCGTGGTCGATTCCGAGTAGGTGGAGCATGATTGTTTCTAGATCATGCACGTGAACCGGTTTGTCGCTGATGTTTTAGAAGAAATCATCCGTGCTACCGTCCGTGATGCCTCCGCCAGCCATAAAAATGGTGAAGCAGCGTGGGTGATGATCACGTCCGTAGTTGGAGGACGTCAACGTTCCTTGGCTGTAGATCCTTCTTGATTTGGAAAGTAAGGCGTAACCTTGAGTTCGAGGGCTCTTGGAGTCATTGACCAAATGGCTAGCCACTCTTGCTACGTGAAATCACTGACGGCTCCACAGGCCTAATTCTTACTCTGCGCCTTATTCGGCTTCGGGCTCTTCGCGCGAGATCGAGGCAGATCGGTGCTGTGGTACTGTGTCAATGTCTCGAGAATTATAGCGGAGACTTTCTCAGCGTTTACGATTCCAACTTCTCGGTATAACACATTGCCATCTTTGTCGATCAGCAACGAATAGGGGGCGGGGCCTGGCCACTTCGGATCGAGTGCTTCAGCAAGATCATCGGTACTATCTCCCGTATAGATGTAATTATTCGTCTTGCGCCCTTCGGCTTCCACAGTAGCACGCAACTGGTCGCTCATGACAGCCCGAACCTTGCCAAGAAAAGTAGCCGCCTTTTCTTTGTCTTCGATGGAATCAAGTGAAATTGTGATCAGTTCGAACTCCCGGCGACTGAAACGTCTAGCGATCTTCGTCAGGTCCGGCATTTCCTCAACACACGGAGCACACCAGGTAGCCCAGACATTGAACAAACGAATTTTGCCACTGCCGTTTTCTCGCAGTTTCCTCACGGTTTGAAGGTCGATTTCTTCTATCGTGGTCACTGCTGCTTGCCACTTTGCTTCATCTTCAGCAACGTGCTTGCTCCGTTCACGCCACTTGGTGGAGCAACCATGCGGACGCGTCTTCTCAACCGGAACAGGCTTTCCAGCCAATAGGGCTTTTACGGCATTGATTGCGTCGGAATTCTTGATTGTCTTTGGATTCGGAAGTCTCGAGTCGTCAAATCGACCATTGTAACGAAGCGTTCTGTGCTTATCGAAAACAAACACGTGCGGCGTGGCCAAGCAACCATATGCACGCGCCGTGAGTTGCTTGTCTCCGTCATAGAGGAACGGGAAAGTCCAGCCAAGATCTTTCGCGTAGCGTCGCGAATCCTCAAAGGTTTCGTCATATTTTGTGTGTGCAAACTCGTCTGGCCGCAAGCCCGAGGAGTGATTGGGATTGATCGCCACAATTCCGAAACTTGAGCCCTCCATTTCTTTGATAAAGGACTGAAGGCGTTTTTCAACTCCGTGCGAAGTTGGGCAATGCGTTCCGGTGAAGTACACCATCAGCACGTCAGGTTCTGCAAAGTCGCCTAGGTTGTAAGTCTTGCCGTCGACACCAGGCAACTCAAAGTCAGGAGCCTTGTCTCCCGTTTTCAGTTCCTTGAAGCCGTCGGGAAGCTCTCGTTGCCCACTCGCGCGAGTTCGTTTACTGCAAGCCCCGATTTGGATTGAGAGAAGGATGAAAGTCAGTACCGTAAGTCTCTGGCCATGTTGCCAGTATGGGGTAGATTTCATCTGCATTGACTCCTTAGATGTAGGCAAATCGTTGCCGGAGTACGGAAGGAAGAATAGGGGATAACAGGTGATACGAAATTGTACCCGAACGCGATGAAATCCCGAACAATGAACTCTTCAGTGTTGCAATGTAAATTAGAGGTTGCACTTGAGGGTTGGCCACCTTTCGCTCTGCAAAAGAATAACGGTGCTTTTGCAGTGCATGAGTCAACCAAGCTTGAAACTTTGGTGTGCCCTGCTCAGTTTTCGGTGGAAGCCTGAATTCGTCGGTACTCACCTAAAATACACTGGCGCGCCAACGCAAGGGCAAGCAGGCATTGGCTATTCGGACTTTGCAATCAGATTGGCGACTAGCCTCTGAAGGTTGAGTTCTCCATCTGTCCAGTCAGCATTCTTCATCAGCTGACGTTGTCCATCTCGAATCGGCATCCGCCAACGATCGACAAAGATGGGCGTAAGATCCTTGCCAGCAGCATGCGAAGCGCAGACGAGCCAGTTGAGAATTTGAGTCTGAGCCGAATCGACGTCTTTGGCACGGGCGGGGCGACACCGGCGGATCGCATGGTAAAATCGTTTTACCCATTCGTCGCCGCCATAATCTCGGCGCAGTTTTAACATGGCGGTAGCGTACATGACCGGCTGATCGCTTGGGCTGATTGCTCGGCCGTTTGGTTCTCGGAGTCGATTGGTTTTGTCGCCCACACCCCAATTTGTGTAAGCGGCCGAAAAACCAAATTAGGGCGTAGCCGAAAAATCTTAAAAAAGTTAGGTTTGTTTA
>JBCCEO010000514.1:0-6243 GCA_039030255.1 Planctomycetota bacterium
ATCCTGCTCTTTGACTCTTAGGTCCAATCTCCAATGAATTTACGGCACCCTTTCTTTGCTGCGGCCCTGCTTCTCGTGTTTCAATCCAGCTCTACAGCACAGGAGCTACCACACTCTTTCGCGCGTCCTTCGGAAGCGATCATCAAGCACCTTCACCTAGATTTAAAGGTGGATTTCCAAGCAAAGACACTGAGCGGCTCCGCGCTGTTGACAATTAAGCGAGGCAATGCCAACGCAAGCCACCTACGATTGGACACCGATGGCTTAGACGTGAAACGAGTTTCCAGTGGGAATCAGGAACTGCGTTGGGAACTTGGCGCGGAAGACGCACAGCTTGGGCAAATGCTCTCGATTGAGTTGCCCAATGATAAAGCTCCAGACGCCGATCAAATTCGTGTCGAATATTCAACGAGTCCGAATGCGGCGGCATTGCAGTGGCTTACGCCTGAGCAGACGACCGACAAGAAATATCCTTTCTTGTTTACTCAGTCGCAGGCGATTTTGGCTCGTACTTGGGTGCCCTGCCAAGACACGCCCGCAGTACGCATGACCTACTCTGCGAAAGTGCAAGTTCCCAAAGATCTGCTGGCCGTGATGAGTGCATCCAACCCGCAGGTCAAAAATGATTCGGGAATCTATGAATTCAAAATGGAACAACCCATTCCATCGTACTTGCTGGCACTGGCCGTCGGAGACTTGCAGTTCAAAGCCTTGGGCGATCGGAGCGGCGTCTATTGCGAGCCATCCGTACTGGAGAAAGCTGCCTGGGAACTAGCGGACACTGAACGCATGATTGATGCCGCAGAACGACTTTACGGCGACTATAAATGGGACCGTTACGACGTCATCTTTTTGCCTTCCAGCTTTCCTTTCGGGGGAATGGAGAATCCTCGTCTCACTTTTGCTACGCCGACCATCCTGGCCGGCGATCGTTCTCTGGTTGCCCTTATTGCACACGAACTTGCACACTCCTGGTCGGGAAATCTAGTCACCAATGCGACGTGGAATGATTTTTGGCTCAACGAAGGCTTCACCGTGTACTTCGAGCAAAGAATCATGGAAGCGATTTACGGTCGCCAGTATTCCGAAATGCTTGCCCGCTTGACCTTGGATGGCTTGCTAGCAGAGATCGAGGAGCTCGACGCCCGCGATACTTGGCTGAAGCTCGATCTGGCAAAACGAAATCCCGACGACGGGATGACGGCCATCGCCTACGACAAGGGCTATTTCTTCTTGCGAATGCTGGAAGAGGAAGTTGGCCGAGCGAGCTGGGACGCTTTCTTGAAAGAGTACTTTCAAAAGTTTGCCTTCCGAAGCATGACAACCGAGGGCTTTCTCAGCTATCTCAAAGCAAACTTGGAAACCGAGGTCGACTTCGATGCTTGGGTCTACTCGCCAGGCGTGCCCGATAATTGTCCGGAAGTGAAAACAGATCAGTTGGCGCAAGTTGCCAAAGCGGCCGAGGAATTTCGGACTGGCAAGAGCGCTGGGGATCTGAAGTCCGAGTACAAAACGACGGACTGGACCACGCACCACTGGAATCATTTCATGCGTTCTTTCAAGGATGCCGGGCTTAACGAAGCTCAAATGCAGGATTTGGACGCGACCTTTGAATTCACCAAGTCTGGCAACTCAGAGATCACGCATGACTGGCTGTGGTTAGTCATTGCAGCCAATTATCAGCCGGGGTTCGAAAAACTGGAATACTTTCTGACGAGTCAAGGCAGAAGGAAATTCCTGAGCCCGCTATACCAAAAGCTTGCCGAAACCGAATCCGGGCTGGCTATCGCCAAGCGAATCTACACCAAGGCACGCCCGGGCTATCATTCGGTCTCAAGCCAGACGATCGACAAGATCCTGGGCGTCAACTAAACGCGGCGCTGCGCCAGATCATCACTGCGTCAACCGGCTCGTTATTGAATCTAGAAAGTCGTACCATGCAAGTGAAGCTTCTCTTCTTTGTGCTAGCCCTGTGTAGCCACCGTTGCTGCTGCAATAACCAAGTTCGCGCTTTTGCCCCCAACGACAGCGAGCTCAAGTTGATTGATCTGAACGATCAATCGCATCGTCAAGTTGTCGTGGATCGCGAAGCAGGGCAATACCTCGGTCATCCCACGACTTGCTTGCTCGAAGATGGAAAAACAATTCTTTGCGTCTATCCCAAGGGACATGGACGCGGCGGAATCGTCTACAAACGCAGCTCAGACGGCGGACTCTCTTGGAGTGAGCGATTGCCTACGCCCAAAAGTTGGTCGACCTCGAAGGAAGTACCCACGTTGCACCGAGTTGTAGATGCCAGTGGAAAAAAACGTCTGATCATGTGGTCCGGACTTTATCCCGCTCGTTTGTCAGTATCAGAGGACGATGGTGCGAGCTGGAGTGAATTGAAGCAAGCCGGTGATTGGGGCGGCATTGTTGTGATGGGCTTCGTCGAGCAGCTCAGAACGAACGAGGGCAATTATCTGGCAATGTTCCATGATGATGGCCGCTTCTTCACCAAACAACCGACACGCAGCAATCCACCAACTTTCGATCTGTACAAGACATTTTCAAGTGACGGTGGTTTAACCTGGTCGTTTCCAGAGTCAGTTTATCGATCGTCTAAAATTCACCTCTGTGAACCAGGATGTATCCGCTCCCCGGACGGAAAGAAGCTGGCCGTCCTGCTACGAGAAAACTCGCGAGTCAATAATTCACACGTGATCTTTTCTGAAGACGAAGGAAAGTCATGGAGCAACCCCCGAGAATTGCCGCTTTCACTCACAGGCGATCGTCATACCGGCAAGTATTCAGCCGATGGTCGCGTATTCATCAGCTTTCGCTGCCGTTCGCCAAAGCAGAGCGTTAGCGAACGGTCATTTGAAGGCGACTGGGTCGGCTGGGTTGGCACTTGGGACGACCTAGTAAATGGAAAAGACGGACAATACTTCCTGCGACTCAAGGACAATACGAAGGGTTATGACACAACCTATCCCGGTGTCGAAGTCCTGCCTGACGATACTTTCGTCGTGACGACGTATGGGCACTGGGCTCCAGGTGAAGAGCCTTACATCCTGAGCGTGCGATTCAAATTGGCTGAGCTCGACGCCATCGCAAAGTGAAAGTTGGAAATGCTGGACGATCGCACATCGAATTGTCACCCTCGCCTGGCGAAAGCCCCACGACCAAGCACCTGCCATACGGGTGCCTGCTATTTGGTGGTTCGAATCACAACGCTTTCTGGCCCTGGCGTAAATACGTCTTTTGGGAATTAGTCCACTCAAATTGTGGACATCCCTACCCAATGGGACTACTCTGACGCTCTTGTTATCCCAGATTGCTTAGCGTACGTCGTTGTTTCGCATCCGATTCAGTTTTTTGGGGCCGTTCCGGACGAATTTAGTTCGTTATTGATTTTCAAAAAGGCAATATAACCAATGAGATCTGCCCCTAAGATTCTGGCAGTCTTGGCATTACTGGCCCTATGCCCGCAGGCATCTGCCGCGATTGTAATGCTGGAGGACTTCGAAGACGCTGTTGTCAACTTTACGACGAGCAGTGGTATTTTTCATGACGGAAACCAAGACTATTACACGATGGTACCTTTAAACGGCCCCATCACAGGAGCTTCAGCGCCTTACCTAAACAATGGCGGTACCAGCTTCTTTGCGGCAGAAGACATCGATGACGGAAACTCGCGACCGAACAACGTCGTGATGACTTTTGAAGTAAATATTGCAAACACTAGCAACTTGGCTTTCAGTGGATTATTTGCCGCTGCGGGAAATGACTTTGCAATTCCCGCATACGATAACAACGGTAATCTCGCTGACGATTTCCTTAGAGTCACAGCACAAATCGATGCTGGAGCAACGCAGAACCTGTTCTGGATGTCCCCTTCTTCCGGAACAAACGAACAGCTGTTTGTGGATTCGGATTTCAATGGTATCGGCGGCAATGGAGGGGAAGCCCTAGCAACGCGAGATTTCAACGATCAAACAGTAAGCAATCTTCCGATCGCCGGGACGGGAAATACCCTTTTTCTTCGGATCGAATTGCAATCTAACGATGGCAACACTGAATTTGCCTGGGATAACATTCAGATCGATGGTGATGTAGCCGTACCGGAGCCAAGTTCGTTCGGCCTAGCAGGCATAGCTGGACTTGGATTCATCATCCGTCGTCGAAGACGATCGGCCTAAAATTAAAGAATCCAACAAACATCTAGATGAACATTGAACCCGGTTCCTTGAACCGGGTTTTTTAGTGGCTCATTCGTGGTGCATAATCTCAATTCGTTCCTGACTCAATCTGCTTCCTGCTCGTGAGCCAGCGGCAAAAACGAAGCTTCCTTTTTGGCCAACGGAATGAAAATCGTGGAGCCAGTGTCGCGTTGGACCAAGATTTTCAACCTGCAGATTGCCAATATTCCTTCATGCGAGCCTAGGCCATTGAAAGATACTGCATGTAGGGTCCAATCATCCCAAGAGATGGTCACAAGTCGTCGCCTCGCGATCTGTATAGGATTATGATCACCCCGGTAAAAATGAAAGTTCATCAAACAGATAAAACAAGTATCATGCGTCGAATGTAGGAATCGACTATCATGGGATTTGTCCAGCGTACGAGTTCGGGCCGAGCTATCACGCAATTTGCGACTTGAATTAGCAAAGTACCGTCTTCTCGAGGATCTCATGCAAAGTAATTTTAGGCTGAACCGACGAAATCTATTGCACGGAGCAGGGATTGCCTTAACTCTACCAATCCTCGAAAGCAGTTTCGTCCAAGCGGATGATTTACAGGCCAATATGAACAAGCGTCCGCGCCGCCTAGTTTGTGTGGGCAATCACCTTGGCTTTTACCCGGGAAACTTCTTCCCCAAAGTCGCAGGAAGAGACTATGTTCCGACTCCGACGCTTAAGCCTCTCGAAGCCCATCGCGATGAGCTGACAGTGTTTTCTCATTTGGATCACGGCCTCAATGGCGGCCATAAGGCGGTCCAAGGTTTTTTGACGAGCATTAAGAAAGAAGAAGCAGCCGGATTTCCTGAAAAAAACATTTCGCTTGACCAAGCTGCGGCGGAGCAAGTCGGCAGTGCAACGCGGTTTCCGGCAATCAATACAGGAATCACCAACGGAACAGACATGTGTTGGACCCGTGCTGGCGTCCACGTTCCTCCAATCAATAATCCAGCTATTTTGTTTCGGGCCCTATTTGTTAACTCTTCCGACGAAGCTCGACAATCGGAGCGCACGCGACTGAAGCATCGGGCCAGCGTACTGGATGCCCTTCGGGAGTCCGCAAACGCATTGGGGAGGACGCTGAACGCGGCAGATCGTAACAAACTAGATCAATATCTTACGTCGGTTCGAGACGTAGAGCGCCGTTTGCAAATGTCGCAAGTATGGATTGACCGTCCCAAGCCTGATTCGCCGATAGAGGAAGTCGTTGACGAAGAACGTCTGCAGATTGATGAAGTCGAGCTGCTTTACGATTTGATGGCACTAGCATTACAAACTGACTCGACGCGTGTTGCCACTTTAGAAACTGGTTTGGGATTCCGGACCGCCGAGCTAGACCTCGACAGCTACCATGCACTCTCGCATCATGGCAAGTCGGATGACCGGATCGATCAGCTCAAAGTCGTCGAAGCTTTTTTGACGACCAAGCTCAGCAACTTCATCACACGACTTAAGGAAGCCAGCATATTTGACGAAACTCTGATTGTGTTCGGTAGTGGCATGAGCGATGGCTCGATACACAGCAATCGAAACCTGCCCGTATTGCTAGCCGGCGGTGGGATACAACACCAAGGTCACGTGGTTTGTCCCGAAGAACAGCACAAACGAGTGCCCTTGGCAAATCTCTGGTTATCCGTATTGCAATGGTTCGGAACCGAGACCGATCGATTTGGCAGAAGCACTGGAACTTTTTCACCAATGAAGATTGGTTAGTGAAATGCCGTGCTAAGCCTTCTGCTCAATGCGCTTCAATGATTGCCAAGAAGCTGAGCCTGCGCATCATTGAACTGACTGTTCTACGCTCGCGCTCTCTGAGGCTCGTTCTGGCGCTATCCCGCGCTTTTTCGCTATTTCCAATATTGCGGGACAACGGATATTGTAACGCAGAGCTGATTCGCGGCTGATTCCAGGTTTACGGCAGAGGACTGGGGTTTAACTGGAATTGACAGGAAAAACACAATTCGCGACTATCCCGAGGTTGGATTCTATTCTACTTACCCTAGCTCCCCTGCTTTCAAAGAAA
>JBCCEO010000515.1:0-6240 GCA_039030255.1 Planctomycetota bacterium
AACTCGACTTTCCAACCTTGGGGTTGGTCTTTACAAGTCGGGAGAACATGAGCGAGCACTAAAGGTACTGGAGGAAGTCATAGAGCGGCGTTCTGAGGTGATGGGAGCCGATCACCCCAACACCCTGCAAATGATAGACTTTGTCGCGAACTTGTACTTGGATAAAAAGCATGATGTCGCAAGAGGACTAGAGCTCTTGGAAACTCGGTTGGAGACAACACGTAAGAAACTCGGTGCCAAATCCGAGGAAACGATCGACTATATAAAGCGATACACATCGGCCCTTCGTAAGGCCGGTGAGTACGAGCGAGCCTTGCCCATCGCTCAAGAATTGGTCGACTTGCAGACCGAAGTTTTGGGACTCAAGGACCCAGATACGCTTTCTAGCATGAGCCGCCTTGCATACACGACTAAGGCCGCAGGAAACCCCCGAAAGGCATTGCCGCTATACGAAAAGACCTTGGAGCTCCGTAAGAAACATTTGGGGGCGGAGCACAACGTTACAATCACCAGCATCAGCAATTTGGCGTACAACTTGGAAAGTCTTGGCCAGCTTGAGCAAGCGGAAGAATTGTTCTCCGAAGTACTTCGCCTTCGCGAGAAAACACTCGGACCTGACGATTCGGGCACACTAAAGAGCAAGAAAAAGCTAGCAAGTGTACGCGAGGCAATCGCAGCTCGAGATGACGAAAAAATAGATTGATTTTCTACCTCTGCCAGGGCCAACGTATACTCACGCTTCCTGCCCACGCTGCTCTTTTGAGATTCATCTCTTTCATTCGATTTTGCGAGCTTTCTTGAGACTATGCATTCCCTTGAATCGCTTTCGATAGCGACTGCCTGACAGTTGGTGCCCCCTTGCAGAGTGGTGAAGCGGTAAAAAATGGGCTCAATCGGCTGACAGGCAGTAAAAACCGAAGTTCACTAATTATCATCGAGTAGTTCAGGTGGGGTACGAACACCACCTGAATTAGTGCGAGCCTGTTAGCAACCTGATGATAGTGAAGAGATATGAGCAAGATTCACCACTGGAGCGTTTTCTGCAAGGCATGCTGTTTGATCGTACTGGCAACGCCCCTTCTGGCCGTCGATTCTCTCGGCCCTCCAGGGAAACTTACTTCGACCAAGGAGGATCTCGAACTTCCGAAAGAGCTGGCAGCAAAAATCAATCCAGATGCGCACAGCTATTGCCCGCTCTCTTCCATGCGTTACGCAGAGCATCATCGATGGTTTCTTAGCAAGCTTCAGCACCTGAAGACCTTTATCGGCGTGGAGGGCAATGCCGATCAAGTCAAAGGCTGGGAGCAGCAGTATCAGCCTTCGGTCCTAATTCGAGAAATATGCCAGTCGTATCCAGATACCACGCGACTACGCCAGGCCTATGAGGATTCCTTCGAAACTTTTGTAGAAGACCAAGACCGAGTCGAAAGGCAAGCGAATTTACTACGACTGGTCGCACTGTCATTCCAAAAGTACCTCGTCACCTTAGAAGACCAACGGGATCCACATTCGGCAACCCTACGCTTGCGTAGCGATTTGACGGATTTGAAGTTGCGACTTCATAAATATGGGGAGGGTCAAGGAGTTGGGCAGATTACAAACTATTCCGAGTATCGAAAAGAACTCGATCAGTTGACAGCGATTCACCAGATTGTCAAAAGAATCGAGATCAGTGAACAAGCTGCAGCCCTCATTCAAGAGATACGATCGAGTTATATGCAGCCCAAAGCTAGGTTGCATTTTTCAACCAAACTCCTGACCAAGGTGATCGATATTCCTTTGCCAACGATGCCCATGGAGCGTTATCGAGATAATGGCAGCACCGTTGGCACTCTGAAGGCTAACGATCGACTTCATGTGTTCAGTCGTCCGAATCTAGTACGTGGGGAATTGGGCGTTGGCTACCAAGGTACATTCACCTTCTGCGGCACACTGAATGTGAAAAAACCGATCAAACGATGCACTGGACTGCAGATGCGACTCTGCCAAAACACCCACAAAGCGCTTTTGCTCGAGGCCAACGCGCCAGATTCGGATCGAACGCAAAGTGCTTCAAGCCTCGTTTCGGCAAAAACACAGCGAGGAAGAATTTTCGATTGCCTAGTGACTCCTTCTCTGCGTAAAGGAGTCGCTTCCGATCCAATCAACCAGACGCTGAGCCAAGGAATCGATAACGCCATTACTTTCATTGGGAATCTTGTCGTGGAAAGAGCCAGCGATGCGCTCGACAAGGTCTCTGGCGATACATTCTATCCGCGCGAACGCCAATATTATTCGACAGGCAATTCCATCGAAGTCGTCGTGTACAGCGCGCAAAGCGGGTTCATACGCCAGCCGTTAACCATTCCTTCAGCTTCCGGCTCCGATTTCGACTTTACGCTTCACAGTTCGATTCGATCCACTTCCCCGGACAAACGTCGGCTCGTATTCGAAGCCTTTGCGGAGCAGCTCAAGCTCGGACGAAAGCTTGAAGAAACCATCCGATCCTTGCGAGAGAATGACCAAATACTTGTCGACGACTCGAATGGTCCCGCTGTTCAAATTGAGGGCGGCAGGGTCACGCTGCGTCTGAAACTAAATGGCAAATCTGTAAAGCTGATTGAAGGACGGCAAAGCGACGGAACTCTCAGAGTTGAAGTAAGTGCGGACAGCGAAGGCAGAGCCGAAGCCGAGACCTTACTCGCCGAACTGCGGCAAGAATTAAAGGGCGCTTACATTGAAGTACGGAAGGCAAGGCAGATCTTTCCCCTGGGGGAAGCATCCGATTACAAAACGCCGGACACGAGAATCGATGGCTTTCGGGTCCTCTTCAATGACGGCTACATAAGCCTTCGGGGCACCCTTTAGGCCGATCACAAAAGCAAATGCGGACCGGGATTACGTCTTCCACACATCGGATTGTTCTCGCATCGCATCAACCAAACATTATGCTTTCCATCTTGAACTGAGAAGAAATCATGCCACCCATCAATCGACGCAAAGCAATTGGCGGAATAGCAGCCAGTACCGTTATCGCGGACTCTCTCATGGCAGAAACCAAGCGGCAACAGGCTAGGCGAAACAGCCGAGCGCAAACCTGCTGTCCGGGAGATGTGCGACTTGCCAGTCGTCTGCAGCAATTGCAGGAAATGTTCAATGAGTTCCAGCGTGACCAACCCAAGAAGCGAAGGATGCTCGCGGCTTTTGCGCAGGCCTATATGAACAGCTTATGGGGAAATGAAACACCAACTGATGACCCCTACGCGGTTGCCGACAATATCCAAGAATTTTTGAGCAGCCTGCCACCGATATTCCAAGAAGGACTCGACTTCGGACTTGCATGGATCAACCTTCGCTCCAGGTTGCTTACTAAACGCTGGTTCACCGAGCTATCGATTCAAGAGCGGCGTCAACTCTTGAGCCAAGGAGAGGACGAAACGCCATTTCCGCTGATATCTTGGGACAATCGATTTGTCATCCACACCATTACCGAGTCATTGGCGATGGTCACGCGACTCGTTACGAACTCGCGCAATCCTGCACGACTTCACATCAATGGCATGTGGGGAGAAGCGGCCAAACGCCTAGACACGCTGGCAGACGATCCCATGTTGAAGAAACCTGCGTATCCGCATTGGAACGATGATGCGGACGAATTCGATGTTGTCATTGTAGGATCCGGTGCGGGAGGTGCCGTAGTTGCGTCGGAAGTTCTTCAAGCAGGGTTCAGCTGTTTGATCATCGAGTCTGGCGACTGGGTACATCCGACGCAATACGTTCAGAAAGGCTTCGAGAACGGAAAAGAAGTTGCCTATCCGCCCAAGACGGAAGAAGTGCTTCGCAATACGTACATGAACAACGGACTCAACCCGCTCGGAAAGCTCTTGGATTTCGGCCTGGGGAAGAATGAGAAGCCTGACGAGGTTGCTGAGGTGGATTCGGAAGTTGCGGAGCAAGGAGATCAGATTAGCCCCGTTGGGCGCAGCATCCCAGAATTGCTAGCTGATCTGTTACCGACTCGGGACGAGAATGGAGCTTTGCGCGATAATCCTGGGATCAGAATTCCTCCATTCAAGAGTCGTCCCAAACTGGTTAACTTGGTGCAAGCCAACGTTGTGGGCGGTGGTCCTTACATCAACAACGCAATCCACCTTCCAATTAAGCCTAAGCCTTATAAGGATTGGGGCGAGAATCAGCCAATCGTCAACGGGGAACGAGTTCCCTACGAAAAGCTAAAAAGTAAGATGGATGCCATTGAGGATAAGCTTGGCGTTAGCGCTAAGCCGAGTGAAATTTGCACCGGCGATGACGCCGAGTTATTTCGCAAGGGCGTATTAGCTTGGGCGCAACTCCATGCACCGGACGTCGAGCCAGAGTCGCTGCCAGTATCCATTGACGATCCCACGGAAGAGAACAATTGCATCGGTAGCGGGAGTGACAATTGGATCGACCCCCACGGGAGACACATCGGTGGTCTGCATCCTTGGCGTGCAAACAAGCCCAACAGCTACTTCATGGATATCGTGAAGAACTGCTCGGACACAGGCAAGAATTGTGTAGCATACAAAACCAAGGCCGTACGCTTTGAAGTCGAAATCGATCCTGTTGGCGAGGGCCGTAAGGTAACTCATTTGATTGTCGAGGACGGTCATGGCACTCGTGTCAGGCGGCGTAAAATCAGGGCGAAGAAGTTTGTGCTCGCGGCCGGCGCGGTCGCAAGTACAAACATTTTGCATGCTTCACCCTATTTGCAGCGTACGCCAGGACTGGGCTCTGGATTTACGGGCAACGTGGGCTCGCCGCTCATGGCTGTATTTGGCAAGCCTGTGAGGAAGGAGGACAGCGAGCGTCCGCTTCCGGGAATCGCACAATGCGTGATGGTTCAGGAAGATGAACAGGGCCAAAGACCGCTCTTGGAAAACTGGTTTGGTCTACCTGGTATGGTTGCGCTATCCGCTTCGGGATGGTTCGGCGAGAACGCAAAAGTAATGAACAAATTCCGGCACCTGATAACCTGTGGCATTGTCATCCCCACAAAGGTTCGCAAAAAGAATAAGATTAGCGCTAATGGCCGTGCCGTTTTGGATCTGAGCGAAACTGAATTCGAGCTTTACATGAAAGGTCTGAAGCTGGTTGCGGAAATCTTTTTCGCAGCTGCCGAAGCAGAAGGTGACACGGTAGAACTTATTTTTCCAACGAAGGGTGCCATTCTCGATGAGAAGACGGGCAAACCTCTGAAGGTCACCGATCCGAAAACATTGAAATACGCGGTCCAATATATTGAGAAACGCGGCGTGCCATTTCTGAACATTATTTGTACGCACCCGCAAGGAGGGAATCCCCTCGGCAAAGTCGTTGATAACAGCAGCTTTAAGGTCATGAACACGGAGAATCTTTTCATCGCCGACGCGAGTGTTTTCCCTGGTCCCTGCAAGATCAATCCTCAGCTGACACTCAAAGCATTGGCCCATTATGCTGCTGATCAGGTAATTGCTGACTTATCAGGATCCAAAACACCTTTGGTAGATCCGCTAGCGAGCAAAGGCGGATAGGATCCTGCCCCGCTTGAAACAGCTTACTCGAGTGAATGTCTGACTTTACGTCGCCTCGGAGATTAGCGTCGCTTCGGGTTTTGGCATGCAACGCAAAAGAGAGCGTCCACCTTTGCAGTCCGAAACGACCGACGATTCTTCTAAACTCCTCAATGCGCAGCGGCTCCGCCACTCGCCAAATTAGTCATTGAACTCGGATAGAGAGGGTTAGCCAAAGCTCATTTCTAGCGGCTAGGCTCCAACAGCTTCAAGTTAGCGGCGCGGCTTCGTAGCTTCTGTTCGAGATCCGCTGTATGATACAGCCGACTTGGTCCGGAACTACAACATGATTATTCATGAAGGAAGAATTGGTGAATCGCTTTCTAGCTCGCAAGCTATTTTTAGTGTTCGTCGCAACCGCTCAAGTGCTTGGAATTGCATCAAGCACCCTACAACATTCCTTAGGCCAGGGGGCCCCCGCAAAGGAGCGACCTACCGAACTTGCTCCGGCAAACGTCACGGAAGAATCTCGTCCACCCAACATTGTTGTGCTGTTAGTCGACGACTTGGGTTATATGGACATTGGGCCCAACAATCCGAATTGCTTTTACGACACCCCCAACGTCGACCGATTGGCTGCAAGTGGGATGCGATTTACGGATGGTTATGCGGCGAATCCCGTATGTTCGCCAACCCGATATAGCTTGATGACTGGCAAGTATCCTTCTCG
>JBCCEO010000516.1:0-6238 GCA_039030255.1 Planctomycetota bacterium
AAATTAACGGTGCTCGAACGTCGTGGCCGCAAGATAGCGATTGGTGTCGCAGCAAATGACGTTCGAATTCTGAAAGGGGATTTTTTCACCAACCAAAGAGCATCCCACACTCAGATCCTTGAAGTTAGAATTCCGAAGCAATCTGCCCGCTAGACACTCGGTATTCTAGTTCTGCAAACACATCTGTTCTTCGATGTACGCTTCAGGAACGAAGAAGTCGCATCTTGCGAAGAGTTTTGTGTAAATGAGTGCACTGCCCTAAGATAATTGCCCTTCAACAGTCGTAATAGCAATTGTTTCTCCTCGCATTCCAGGTGACCCCAGATGAAATACCGCGCGCGCCTGGTTGTCGGCCTATCTGCAGTTCTACTTCTCAATTCTCTCTGCTTCCAAGCTGGGATAGCGCAGAGCCATTACAAGGACTCGGACTCGCGGCTGCGAGTCGTGACTGGACGAATTAGCAATAAAGCTGGCGTGCCGGTTGCAGGTGCTTCTATTGAGTGGGGCTATTTTTTGGCGGATCGAAACGAGCGAGATATTGTCCGCAGCGACAAGGAAGGTAGGTTCCGCCTGGAGACGCGTCAGGTTGGGATCGACTACCGATTGGGCGTATCGGCCCTGGGGTATGCACCCGTTTGGAGAGATAGAGTCATTCCTAAATTAACCGATGAGGAGGCCGGCGAAGAATCCGCAGGGGAGCCGCTTTCGATCGACTTTGTATTGGAAGAGAAACCAATCTCGCTTCGCGGCACCGTCTTTGATAACGCTGGGAACCCTTTGCAAGGCATTGTTGTGAGTGCGGAGAGTGCATCCACGGGAGTGTATAGCAGTTTCTCGATGCCGACTCCCTCGTTTCCGTTTCCTGGTCCGCCGCGTGAGGGGACTACAGACAAGTACGGTGAGTTTTTGATTCGGCACTTGCCGAAGATCCCTTCTTCCGCCAAGCAGGAAGACAAAGGGAGTCCATTTCGAATCACCTTTCGGTCAGGAGATTCCAATATCAAGAGTGCGATGGCCTATTCAAAGGGAGAAAACATTTTCCAACTCCATCGACCCAAGCCTCTAATCGAAAGAGAATCACGAACAGGGAGTATTCGGGGCTTGGTTTATGATGTGGAATCGGAAGAACCCATCCGCAATTTTCGAATTGTCATTCGTCATTCGCCTGAGACTCGCGAGTTTCACAGTGAAGATGGCGAACTTGTTCTGCCCAACTTACGTGCGGGTGCAGCGGTGCAATTCTTCGTTTATGCCGACGACTACGCGCCATTCGTAGCTAGGCCAACAATTCTGGAAGACGATGCAATTGAAGTGCAATGTGCGTTGACGCGGCGAAAGAGTATCCGCGGCGTTGTTGTCGACGAGGAAGGCAATCCTATTCCCGATGCAAAGATTGCCTTTGGCATGTTGCCCAAGGGGCCGTCTGGAAATCGATTCTACTGGACTAACTTTGAACAACTTCAAGACGGAAATAGCCGGATGCGATTTGTCCAACGCTCGACGACGGGCGAGGACGGTGCGTTCCAATTTTGTGACCCCGGCGCCACTTTCCAATTGGCCGTGCTAGCTCCAGGATTTGCTCGCTGCGTCATCCCGCCAGCGGAGACTGAGACGCTGTCGGAAAAAGGCGAGTTGAAAGTCGTGCTCAAGAAAGGAGCCAACTTGCGAGGCAAGGTGCAACTGAACGGTAAGGTGGACTCGAGCTACAGGATTCGAGTCGATGCAACGGAGAGCTGGGATAGCGATCTAGGCGATCACGCGCTGGATGCCGAGGGGCGATTCCAAATCAGCTCGCTCACGCCTGGCAACTACAGCATCGCGGTTTATGCCAATCGCTCTGGCGGCCCCATCTATGTTCAGCATTTGAAACTCGTGAGCGGAACAAGTGCCGAAGTCGTAATCGACAATCCAGGTGGATCTCTCACGCTTCGCGGGAAGGCTATGCCATTCGCTTACGTTTATGCAGAATCCAAAGAGCCAACGGAGGAGAAGCGGTTTAACTTCCGCGGCTCGGGATGCTATGCAAATGCGGAGGGTGAATACACGATCAAGGGACTTTGGCCTGGGAAATACTGGGTGAGCACCCAACAATACTCGGCCATCTCGGGCTATCGCGGAGGCGGCACTCGTAAAGAACTACAACTCTCGAGTGACGATGTAATTCAGGATCTTTTCAGCCCCACTCGGCGTCTGCTGATTCCCTCAAGCTCTCCGTAGCGGCCGTGGTGATCTCAGTGGGGAGTTGGCGACGGGCACGTGCGTTTCGCGGGAGCTTGTTTTCGTGGGAACATTGAACATTCGACTCAGCTCATCGACCGTATGAACCGGCTCCGATGCTTCTTCGACCTTCAGGTTGAGAGAATCGGTAATGTCATCCGCGAACAGACGCAAGTCATGCGCAGCATCTTCACCGCGCACCATTTTGCCCGAGCTAGACGATGGGGTCACGAACTAGCCCCTGGGTTCATGCCAGGCTGGCGGGTGATTTGATTACCACCCGAAGGAAGAATACCGAGGTGACCGCGAGGTTAGGTTGCCATTAACAGTCGTTGTTCGCGGTCGTAACATCCTTGACGGCCTGGGTTCCAGGTTGGCCGTCCCGGAAAGATCACCTGCGAACCGCCGCGTTATTCCTCGTCGATGAAAGAAGGGCCGGCTCAACGAATCGCATTCCGGAATACCAGATCTCGAATCGAAATCAGAAAGTTACTTCAATGGCAGGTCTAGGAATGATTCGCTCTTCAAAGGAGAATAGCCAGATACACATCACTCCACATGCTACTTCAATATCAACTCCATAGGCCACTCATGACCAGATCGAATCGCTTGAATCGACGGAACTTTCTAGGAACAACTTCTGCTGTAGCCGCGGTCGGTGTCTTTGCTGGCACCAAGAGCGTCTCGCTTGCCCAGAATTCTCCCAACGAGAGGCCCGTATTTGCCACAATCGGCCTGCGTAACCAAGGCTGGGCGATTACAAGTAAATCCACCAAATTTGCCGACTTCGCTGCCTTCGCAGATGTGGATTCAAATGTGCTTGGTGCGGTCAACGAAAAGCTGAAACAGAAAACTGGCAAAGCAGCTGAGGGCTATGGAGACTACCGCAAAGTGCTTGAGCGGGATGATATTGACGCGGTCATGATTGCAACTCCAGATCACTGGCATACTAAGATTTCCGTCGAAGCAATGTTGGCGGGCAAGGACGTTTATTGTGAGAAGCCGCTAACACTTACGATTGATGAAGGTAAGCTTATCGAAAAGGTTGCAAAACAAACGGGACGTGTCTTCCAAGTAGGAACAATGCAACGCACCGAGAGTGGCAAGCGTTTTTTGCAAGCTCTAGCAATTATTCGAGCCGGACGGATTGGAAAGATTCGCAAAGTCACTTGCGGAATCGGTGGTGCCACGGCTTCTCCAGAAATTCCAGCCATTGATGTTCCTGAGGGACTTGATTGGGACATGTGGCTGGGCCCTGCGGCCAAAACGGACTATCGAGCTTTGCCAGAAATTCGCCAGGGCTATGGCGGCGGTGTTCCGCTCTATACGAATTGCCATTATGCCTGGCGCAACTGGTACGAGTACTCTGGTGGGCAAATGAATGACTGGGGCGCTCATCACGTCGACATCGCAACTTGGGCACTGGGTGCTACGGATACGGGACCAAACAAGATAACTCCGGTCAGCTATTCGTTGCCGGTGGATTACAAAGCAGGTTATCCAACGGTAAGCGACCAGTACAACTCGCCAACAAAATTCGAGATCCGCGCGAACATGCCTGGCGACATCCCGCTAATCATCACTAGCGCTGGCGACAACGGCATTCTTTTTGAAGGTACCGGAGGACGTATTTTCGTAAACCGCGGACGGCTTTCTGGCAAACCGGTTGAAGACCTTGAAAACAATCCCCTGCCTGAGGGTGCCATAGAAGAAGTTTATGGTGGGCCGGTCAGTGAGAATCACACGGCCAACTGGATTGCAGCGATGCAGGTGCGAAAGCAACCGATCTCCGATGTATGGACGCACAACCGGATGCTTGAGACCTGCCACTTGGCGAATATTGCCATCCGACTCGGGCGTGAGCTCAAATGGGATGCTGAGAAGCGGGAAATCGTGGGCGACGAGGAAGCCAACGCTTTCCTCTCTCGCGAAAGCCGCAAGGGTTACGAAATAGAGGCTTAGCGCATTCCTTGTACATTCGGTTTCTCCACTTCAGGTTGCGGTCGGACGCATTATCCGCGCCGGTTTCGCTCCTTGCGCATGACTTGCAATGAGCGAGGCTTGGCCGCCAACTCTATAATTCGACCAACTCGAATGCACTTTTCATCGCTTTAGCAGTCGCTGCAACTGCTGCATCATCGGTCAGCTCATTGAGCGGTTGGTTAAACGGTTTGGCTCTCACCGGACGTCCTAGCGAATGCCGACCAATGCATGTGAAAATGCCTTCAGATCGATAACTCCGAAATGCGGCGGAAGAATGAAACAAAAGCCGGGTCCCTTCTTGGCGATTCCTTCCCGGCAATCAATTGTGTTGCCTGATGTTTCGAGACAACATCCCGTTGCTGCCTGTTTTGTCGATTTCACTTGCGTTTGCCGAGGAAAAAATCGAGCTCTATGGTGGCTCTCATGATCAAAAAGGGGAGCCTGATGTGAAGCGGCAGAAGGATTTGGTGGCGAGGTGGTGGCGTTCGCTGCGATTCATCTGAATTATGCATAAGGAGCAAAGTGATTGTGGCTATGCCTGGCCTAGATATCAGTTCGTGCGAAAACCAATCGATGGATCGGTGATGATCAGCCACGAGATACCTACCCGATCGCCGCCCGGAAAGCGTGTGTGCTGGGTCCGGCCCTCCCGCAGACGGGCGGTAGCCTGGAAAAGCACAACTTCGGAAGGTAAGAGCAGACGCTGGGCAATTATCGGCTTGATAGCATTCCCATTGAACAAACAAAAACAGGAGTTTTACGACCGTTTTACAAAAATCCGGCACTGTAAGAAGCAATCTCGCGTATTACTAAGAAGAGTAGACGGCTTTGCCAGGATGCAAGCCCGAAGGCTTGCTGCAGGCATAGCATCTATCTGCACACAGACTCTCTTCCCCGAAAGGATGACGCGATGGCTTTGAGATTGAACACTGCTTTGTTGTGCTGCTGTTGGATGATGGGGCCAGTCGGCAACGCTTGGGCTCAAAACTATGCCGAAACCGCGTCGGCAAATTCGCTACCAGCAGTGCCGAACGCCCTCTCTCAGCCCGCCGAAGACGAACCTACAGCTCTTGCGGAGGAGATTTCCGGCGACAAAGCTACAGTGGAAGCGAAAGAGCCTGAGAAAGTCGACATTACGGAAAATGTTCGCGAGTACAACGATCCTGAGAAGTTTGCATCGCCGCCCGACAATTTTCGGAAGGGACACATTGCTCCGAAAGTGTTAGCCAAGGAGGCTATTCGAAAAACAGAAAGCGGTTTTCAGGTGCAATTCCCTAGCAAGGCTCCGGTACCAACCGTGGCAGTCTACGAGGGCAAAATCTACGTGGGCGGTGGCTTTCATAGCCGCGAGTTCTATTGTTTGGACGCAGAGACAGGAGAGCCCAAGTGGGGATTTTCCTTGGACGATGACGGCCCAAGTGCGCCGGCCGTTGAGGATGGGATCGTCGTTTACAATACGGAATCCTGCACGATCTTTGCTCACGATGCCGAGACAGGCGAATACCTTTGGTCGCACTGGCTGGGCGATCCGTTGATGAGTGCCCCAACGATTGCCGATGGCAAAGTCTTCACCGCGTATCCGGCTGCAGGACGCATCAAAGGCAATGCAGTGGCTGCGGGCGGACAAGGAGGCTTCCAGTCCGCACCTGGCTTGCAATCGGATGATCCCTACGGCTCACCACCATCGACTCCGGGACTTGCCCCAAACGCGGCCGTACCAACGCCCCCGCCAGCCTCTGACAATCAGCAAGAATCAAGCAATCAACAAGAATTGAGTGGGCAGACGGGAAATCAAGCCCCCTTGCCGCAACAAAGCTCAGGCTTGCCCCAGCAATCCTCAGGCTCGCAGCAGTTGCCGCCAGCTTCTCCTTTGACTCCACCAGCGCAGCAGTCTGCTTTGCCGCCGGTCATTCCGCAACAATCGGCAGCACAATCCGGAGCCGAGACTAGCCAACTACCTACGCAGAACTTACCGCCCGCCACGAATTTTAATCCTCAGGCGATCCAATCAGCGCTTCAAGCAACTCCTTCGGCTTCC
>JBCCEO010000517.1:0-6229 GCA_039030255.1 Planctomycetota bacterium
CAAAGACAAAACTATTGAACAGCATAGTGCGACTCCTTTCCGGCTTGTTGCCTATCGATTCGGACATTGCTGCTGGCAGGCTCATGCTCTGGCAAGTGTCTTTCTGACAGCATTTGGTCGATGACCAACCTTGTATTCGACTCAAGCGGATGAATTCCATCGACAAACTCGCTTGGATCACCACCGAAAGACGCCACATCCGAATAATCTCGGAACATGAATCCATGCTTGCTGGATAGCTGATTCATTAAAATTTGAACATCTGCCTTGCGCGCTTCAAAGTCGCCGAACTCTCGCAAGTAGTCGGCCAATCGGGGGTGCAGCGGCGTCAGGAAGACGAGCAACTCGCAATCGTTGGCACCGCAAGAAGCGATGATCTCGCCCAACGCTTTTTTGCGAACGTCCGAGACACCCGCGTAGCGATTGTAATAGTGCAAGTATTCGTTTTTGTTGTATTCGAGCGGTCCCTCGAAATCGTATACTCCCTCGGAAATTTGCGCTTCGCGTTGGTGGTATCGCAGGAAGCCATCCGACCGGAAGCTTTCAATCGGCCCAGAGGACTCGGGCGGAAGTAGCTGCCTTTTCAAGGACTTGAAGGTGGATTTGGTTTGATTCCAACCAATAAGCGATCCCCAGGGCCGCCACAAATCGCCCGAGGAGACGAGATGCGAAACGTGCTTGGCCAACTCGGGTTGCACGAGCAATCTGGCGTCCGGTGGTTCTCCATTGGTCATCGAATGGATATCCATGGCGATGACGATCATTTTTGGAAAGGTCTCAAATCTTTCCTGATAGAACTTGGTTAGCGCCAGCCAATCTTCGGGTTTGGCATAGTTGACGCCTGCATTGAAAAACCGCAGGCCTAGTTTGGATTCAAGGTAATCCGGCTCGTACTTCATTGAACGCGAGGAGCCCAGCACGAGTGCTTCCGGAGCGTTTTCGTACGCTTGCAGCAAGTGAATTTTCTCGGCACGCGAAGTCTGCACCATGGGATCTATCCACCGAGTTGCATACTGGCCGTGTGGATTCACTAAGTAGTTGGCCGTCGCAATTGCAGAAAGTGCAGCCGCAACCAGCAAGACAAAAAGGAAGCAGAACTTTCGCGCAGCCCGAGCATCCTTTTCGGTCCAAGCGCCAGCATCTTCAGTTTGGGCAAGTGTTTCATTCATGCTGAAAGCTAGGTCGTGAAATCCGCAGCTCGCCGCCACCTGGCCCTCACCCGAGTTCGAAACCGGCAATCCCAACCATCACAACCGTTACAACCAAGTGCTTCCACCCGCATGGGCTGCAAATTGTTCATAACGGCCGCGCTGGCGCAAGCGGGCTATTTAGGCTGCGTCCGTTCGGCACCCCAAGCGACGGATCTACACGAGAGGTCTTGCGCCCATTCCGCTCTCATCGATCATTTACAGATGCCTGCTGCACGTCCCGCCTAGCTACAGCACACGCGTATAGAGGAGCCAGCCGCTGTAGACGACAACAAAGCCAACAATAGCAGTGCCGATTAACAATACAAAACGTGCGTGATTGAGACTGCGGCGCGCGATCGCTTGCGCTAGGACGCAGATGAACGCGACTGACAACAGCTTGAAGTACAACATCCCTTGAAAGCCCCAATTCTTGTAAAAGAAATCGGCGACCGGATTCGACTCAATGGCTCCATTACTGAGCAACAAATAAGTCATATAGAAATCGAGTACGTTGGCGAGGATGAAATAGCTGGTTTCACTCTGCAATGGTAACTCGCGGCGAAAAGCCGAGTCCACGATACTCTTGCAAAACAAACGCACCCGCTCGGATGGCGGAAGATTCTTCCGAGTCGTCTGCGACTCATCCACGCTTCTTTTCGATTTAGGTTTGTAAAATTGGTCTTCGGCAGCCAAAGATTCCGAACGGGAATCTTCAGGATTGGGATTGCTCTGCGACAAGATTTGACTCGTGCGGTTATCATAGTGCGATTGGATATATCTAATGTAGCGTTCCTGGCCCGGTTTACAAAACTGACCATGAACCCATGCTCAATTTGACTCTCCAGCCCGCAGGTATTACCCAAGCAATGAAAATCGTTTCGCTCAGTTTAATAGCCCTCTTATGGACAGTGACTCCAAGCTTGGGACAATCGGACCGCACGCAATTCGTTGGTATTACTTGCCAAGACGGGCTTACCATACTGGACGGCATCCACCCTGTCCTGACATACCAGAGTGCAACCAAGAGCAAGGCAGGCAAGTGGCCTCGTGCCAACTATGTTCACCCGCTCTACGATCTTGACGGTGAGGTTCTTACTGAAGATTTCCCGGCGGATCACGGGCATCATCGCGGAGTTTTTTGGGCCTGGCATCAAGTCATCGTGGATGGTCAACAGATCGGCGATGCTTGGACCTGCCAAGATTTTGCGTGGGAAGTCGTCCAACTTCGCCCGAGCAGAGCACCAGGTTTGGCGATGGTTGAAGCTGTCGTGAACTGGAAGTCTCCCAAGCTGCTGGACGACGAGTCACAGCCGATTCCAATTGCCGAAGAGAAGGTTCAGATTCGCGTTCATGAGTCCGAAGAGCGGTATCGGGTTATCGACTTTGACCTACGTTTGAAAGCCCTTCTCCCTCAGGTGCAAATCGGTGGTTCAAATAATGAAAAAGGCTACGGCGGGTTCTCACCAAGAATCAAACTGACCGAAGATCTTGTATTTTCTGGTAGTGGCGGCGAAGTCGAACCCACAAAAACGGCCCTCCAAGTTGGCCCCTGGGTCAACGTCTCCAATTCTCAGCGTGGTTTGGCGATCATGACTCATCCAAAGAATCCAGGCGAACCTGATACGTGGATTTTGCGTCGTGCAAAAAGCATGCAGAATCCATCATACCCCGGCCAGCACCCCGTCGAACTGCCTGTAGATAAGGCAATTCGATTGCAATATCGCTTGGTAATCCATCGTGGAAATCTGAGTGCCGAAGAATTGAATGAGCTCCACGCTGACTTCGCGAAGTAAACAAACCACTTTTTTTGACTTGAAGAGAACAGAAGAATTGTCAGATTCATTGGATGGAAGCGTCGAAGCACTGGCACTGCTCCGCGAGGCTTACTCGGCAGAAAGTTTTCGGCAAAATGGTCATCGGTTGGTCGACATGCTCGCCGATCACTTGCAATCCAGCTTGTCTGGCGAGCAAGATCAGACGATACCTTGGCATGAACCCGCGGATTCGAGAGAGTTCTGGGCCGAATTTGCGGAACAGTCTCCGACTCCGGAGGAATTTACGGAACAATTCGTGAACCGCAGTGTCCGCATTAGCGATCCGCGTTTCATTGGACATCAGATTTGTCAGCCAGTCCCGAATGCGGTATTGGCATCGATGGTTGTGGAGACGCTCAACAACGGCTCTGGCGTTTACGAAATGGGCATGGCGGGCACAGGCATGGAGCATCATGTCATCTCCACTGTGGCCAATGCATTTGGGTTTTCAAGGGAAGCCCAAGGTTTCATGACCAGCGGCGGTACGCTGGCCAATTTAACCGCACTTCTGGCCGCGAGAAGCATCCGTGGCGCAGGGCAGGATTGGGATGAAGGCAGCGAGCAACGTTATGCGGTCTTGGTATCCGAGCAAGCCCACTATTGCGTCGATCGAGCCGTTCGCATCATGGGTTGGGGAGAAGGAGGAATAATCCGCGTTCCCTGCAATGATGCCTTCCAAATGCGCACGGAGCTTTTGCCAGATTTATTCGCATCTGCCGAAGCAGAAAGCCGAAAGGTTATCGCCGTCGTTGGCAGTGCTTGCTCCACTTCGACTGGCTCCTTTGACGATCTGCAGTCTATTGCCGAATTCTGCGACCAACATTCGCTTTGGTTTCATGTCGACGGAGCTCACGGCGCGGCCTTGGCTTTTTCCAAGAAGCACCGACAGCGGCTGAATGGCCTTGAGCACGCCGATAGCGTCGTGATCGACTTTCACAAAATGCTGATGACTCCTGTGCTAAGTAGTGCAATCGTCTTTCGGCGCGGCGAAGACAGCTTTCGAGCATTTAGCGTCAAAGCCGATTACCTATTTGCAAGAGATGCTGGGCAACTGGACGAATACAACTTGGCCAGAAGAACTTTTGAGTGCACCAAGTCCGTCTTGTCGGCCAGGATCTACAGCACGCTTGCCATCCACGGCACAGAATTGCTCGAAGCCAACATCGATCGACTCCAAGCACTTGGGGGTGCACTCGCAGATTGCATTAACGACCACGAGGCTTTTGAACTGCTCGTTCAACCCGAGACGAATATCGTGTGCTTTCGGTATAACGGTCCGGTTGAAAATGAAACGCTCGAGGAGTGCAACAATCGAATTCGCGAAGCCTTGAAGTGCCAGGGAGCGTACTACATCGTCAAAACAAAACTTGATGGGCAGACATGGCTACGCTGCACCGTCGCGAATCCGTTTACGCAGGTCAGCGATTTTGAAGGACTCCTAGCCCGGCTGAGCCAACTCGCCCAGACATCTGCCGCGCAAGTAGAATAAAGCCCTGGCAGAGGCAAAGTCACTTTGCTCAACGTGCAATCTGTTCCGGGGGACGGAGGGGCGCATGATGTAGCCAAGGGTGCCACCGGTGGATTTCTGTCAAGCGACCGCCAAGCCTAGACGGGGAGACAGATCTTAATCGCGTCTGCCGCCTTCGAGCCCATCGGATCGCTGTTTCTATGGCGATTCCCGATCGGGCTCCGGCCCATGGCCACGTTGTCAAGAACAACAAAAATGGCAGCGCAGGTCGCTCTAACGCAGAGTTGCGGCCGACGGGATAGGCTCATTTCGGGGGAATCCATGGCTGCACCTCAGAAATTCAAGGATGGGGCAAACAGCTGGTACTGCTCTTTCGTACTGCATATCCCCGAAGGAGTGCAAATGGTGATTGAAATATGCCTCGATTAACAATTTCTTACATTCTATTGGCAATGTGCCCATTCTCAATCCTACTTGCGGCAGTTAGATGGTACGTCGCAGACCAAGAGTATCAGGTTCAATTTGCTGCGTATACAACACTCTTCTTTTGGATGTTGTCGCTCGTGATAGTCTATGGTCAGACCAAATTACTTCGCCCACTCTTAGAGAAGACGAATGGGAATGCAACTTTGGCCACTGATCTTCGATTCTCAATAACAATGACAACGTTGGGCCTTGTTTTCTCGGTTTGGTATAGTGCTCAAAAAGGAGAACCAGCACTCCTTTGGGCCTATCTGGCCGCCGTCTTCACCACCAGAGCATTCTTCCAGCTTGACCGCAGGAGAGCAGCCTCGAAGAATGATGACGCGTGAGAGAAGAAACGGGCCATTCCGAAAGTAGGGAAAGATGGAGGCTCGCCAGCACAAAAGGAGTCACTGGCATAAACGGGGGCAGGTCTCAATAACTTAGTGTTGCGCCCGGTGGCGGGACTGTTTTACGGATAACCTACGGAACACGGGATGAAGAACCTCCCCGGGCTGTTCATGTCGCATGCCCCGAAAGCAGTGCGCGTGAGGGGGCCGAAAATCTTGACGCCTCCCGCTACGTCTGTTTTTTGGCCTAGCTTGTGCGGTTTTGGAGGCTCCTCTAGTTATGTGTCCGCAAAGCACTATAATGCTTCGGATAAAAAGGCTCGCATATACGCCGTGGAAAGGGAACGCATGAGTGATAATCCATATCAGCCGACCGAATTTATACAGGAGCCAACACCTGGGGGCGGTCACATGCCTTCAGCGAACGAGAGAGCGCTGGTAACCGCGATTGTCAAGGATGCGAACCAGTACGCGATTGCTATGCTCTTGAGTATCTTTTGCTCTCTGCTCGGGTGCTTGATCATCGGGCCTTGGTACTTCATTAGGTTGAGGCAATGGACCCAATTGTCCAGAAGCCAGCCATTCCTGATCGATCCGAATGTGGAACACGGCAGTCTGGCGGATCAATTTCAAAAGGCACGGCAAAAGTTGATTACAGGCATTGCCTTTGGCTGTGTTATGACCGTTATCTGGGTTTGCATATTTGCATATCGGATTAAACAAGGTGTATGACTGCAGTTGGCGGTTTGCTTCTCTGCATCAATTGGTCATCAACTTCTCTGAATCGAATTTGGCTAGGCAATTTGCTCGAGGCCTAGGATTAGAATTCTCGTCAATTCCATTTGAAAACTAGTCAACTTTGAGCATCCAATTCGGAATTCATTCTAGGATTATGCCTACAGCCAACCTTGGCTCGGTGAATTCGGCTTGGAGTTGCTGTTCGTG